>CAZIKU010000019.1:0-31912 GCA_964539815.1 uncultured Klebsiella sp.
GCGAAAAGAGGTTTGCCGACGGAGCGACGAGTGGGCATCCACATGCACGAATCAATGCCAATGCTACAGGATGATTGGGCATACGCACCGCCACGGTATCGTGACCGGCGGTGATTTGTGGGTTGAGTGTGGCGTGTTTGGGTACGAGGATGGTCAGCGGACCCGGCCAGAATGTATCACGCAAGAGTGCAAAGGTATCAGGCAGTGCGCCGGTAATCTGCGCCAACTGGCTGATGTCTGCGATATGTACAATCAACGGGTCTGTGGTTGGCCGCCCTTTGGCCGCAAAAATCGCCGCGACAGCGGCAGGATTAGTGGCATCACCTGCCAGGCCATACACCGTCTCCGTAGGAATCGCCACCAGTCCACCACGACGGATTATTTCGGCCGCTTGGTGGATGGCATCGGGTGCGGGATGATCAGCAGAAACCGTAATTTGACGTGTGTTCATGCGAGTTGGTGATATGCGCCTCGGGCATAGACCAACGGCGCCCGATCACTCGTCTGGGCAGCAATGATTTCACCAATGACGATGGCATGATCACCACCTGGGTGAATGGCCGCCACGCGACATTCGATAGTGGCACATGCATCACTGATGAGTGGTAGACCGGTGCTGCCTGCATGCCAGGCTACCCCTGCAAATTTATCGACCTGTCGACTCGCAAATTGTTGCGATACAGCAGCCTGATCGGCTGCCAGGATGCTGACACCGAAGTGTTGGGATTGTACAATCGCCAAATAGGTGGGCAGTGTGCTCGTCAGACAGACCAACAGCAACTGGGGGTGGAGCGACAACGATGTAAATGAACTGACGGTCATGCCGTAGCGCATATTCTCGTGCACAGTGGTCACAACGGTGACTCCACTGACAAAACTCCCCATCGTTTGTCGAAACGCCGCATCATCCAACGCCATGGAATTCTCTCTTCTCTACGAGCCGTGATCGTTCACTCCGTATTATAACGAATACGCAATTGCGTGCATGTTAGATGTAGCAACGACGCCACGGTGCGGACAGGATTGAATGGTATTGGTATAATCAGCTATGATGATGGAAGTGCGGCATGTACTACCCTCCATGACGGATGTGGGATGCGGCATGGAGCAATACAGATACGCGCGCACTGCGCACACTATGACGGAGTACATCCATGACCGAAATTCTGGCAACACTCGTTTCGAGTATCCCCAAAATACTATTAGTTGCGGGTATTTTGCTGGCAGCAGTGGTGTTGGCGCGCCGCATGCGTGAAGTTGTGCTCGCTGGTGTGGGGCGCCTGGGAATGCCGGATATGGTTGGCCGTGCTGCTGGGCGTATCGTGCATGCGATTATCATCATCGTCGGTGCTGCAATCGCACTCGCACAAGTCGGTTGGGTGACTGCGGCCACGAGTTTTATTGCGGGCCTTGGTATCACCGGCGCAATTATCGGCTTGGCATTGCAAGACGTGATTCGCACCTATAGCGCCGGGCTGATGTTGCTCTACTATCGCCCGTTCCGTATCGGCGACGATGTGCAAATTGCGGGTATTCGCGGCGAAGTGATGGCACAGCGCCTGCATGTGACAATCGTGCGGCGCAGTGACGGTGCCCTCGTCGAGGTACCCAGTAGTACCATTACCGGTACGGCCGTCATCAACTACAGCCGCGCCGGGTTGCGGCGCATACCAGTACAGTTGACCATCGAACGTGACGGCGATATCACCAGCATCACCCAAGAACTCGCTGACCTGGTGCGCCGCACCACCGGCGTTGCCCCGGAACCACAACCAACAGTGCATGTCGTCGGCATGGACCGTGATGCGGTGGTCATCGAAGTAGCAGTCTGGGCTACGGCTGCCGATGATGATAGCGGTACCACCCGCACCAATGTCATCGAGACCATTGATCGGTTTTTGGCACAGTCCAAACCCACGAAACGCGCAAAAAGCACCATCCGCTAATCACGGATGGTGCATCACATCGTCGTTGCGTCGTGTTATTCGTCGCGCGACAAATAAAACGTCATACTATGCAAAATCGCAATGGGGTCAATATAGCGCACCCAAACCCCATCGGGTACCTGGATGACCGTTGGTGCATAACTAAGAATCGCTCGCACGTTGGCCTTGATGATTACGTTGGCAACTTGCTGGGCGCGATCTGCAGGCACCGCCAAAATTGCCATTTGAATGTTGCGCTGTGGTAACACTTTGCTCATCTCGTCGCTATGCATAATCGTGATACCACCCACCGATTTACCGACTTTCTGCGGGTTCGCATCAAAGACGGCAGCGATGTGGATGCCCTGCTCACGGAATCCCTCATAGCGTAATAGCGCTTCACCGAGCTGGCCAGCACCAATAAGTGCGACAGCCCATGCCCGATCAATACCGAGAATATGTTCGATTTGGGAGAGCAAGCGCTCGACATCGTAGCCGATACCCTGCTTGCCAAATTCGCCGAAATACGACAAGTCTTTGCGAATCTGTGCAGCAGTAACGTTGATGCGTTCACCGAGTTCTTGGGATGATACCGAGAGGATTCCGTCGCGTAAGAGGTAGCGGAGACTGCGGGCGTACAGGGGTAAGCGGCGTACAACTACGTCGGGTGGTGTGATGGTACGATTCACCTATACCCTCCTGATTGTGCACATGGTATGTCAATACTATGTGCAATAATACACAATCTGAGCATAGCATTATTTGAATCAACATGCAAGTGTAACGCAATTTTCAGGTGTGCCGTGGTATAATCCCGTTGGTGCATTCCCCGTAGTGATATCACGGTACGGTAATACGGCAAATCTGTGGTACGCTAGCGGAAGACGACTACCAAGCATTCAGCGAGGAGGGTTTCACATGCGTAAAAAACCAGCCATTGCCGCACTTCACTCGATGCGTGGAGGGCGTGCTGCGCCACCCGTGCCCGTACAGGCACGACTTTCCGCCAACGAAAACCCTCTCGGTGTCTCGCCCCAAGCACAGGCAGCCGTGGCAGAAGTCTTGACAACGATGCACCGCTATGCAGATCCCGGTACCACCCAATTACGTGCTGCTATCGCCGCGCATCTCGACGTCACGCCAGACATGGTGTTGTGTGCCAACGGCTCCGACGAGCTGATTTTGTTGACGGCACTGGCATACATGAATCCCGGCGACGAAGTCATCATGGCCAACGGTACTTTTATCAGCTACTACAATCGCACCCAGATGATGGGTGCCATCCAAAAGCGCATCCCATTGGTCAATGGGGTCCACGACCTCGATGCTATGGCTGCCGCGATTACCCCAGCCACCACCATGATACTGATTTGCAATCCCAATAATCCGACGGGGACAACCAATAGTGCAGCCGAAATGCAGCGCTTTCTGGCCAAGGTCCCAGACAACGTGTTGATTGTGGTCGATGAGGCCTACGTCGAATACGTGACGCGCACCGATTTCCCCGATATGATTGGCGAAATCCGCAATGGCCGCAAAAACATGCTGGTCTTGCGCACCTTTGCCAAAATATATGGTCTGGCTGGTCTGCGCCTAGGCTACGCCATCGGTGATCCCGACATGCTCGACTACATCAATCGCACGCGTCCCGTCTTTGACGTGAATTGTTTGGCGATGGTGGCAGGGATTGCCGCACTCAGCGACCACGATCATGTGGCTGCGAGTCGTGCCCAAGTGGCCGAGGCGCGCAGTTACTATCAGCGTGAGTTGGCGGCGCTGGGATTGCAGCCGTATGCCAGCGAGACTAATTTCGTGGCAGTGCCTGTTGGCGGCGAAGGCAGTGATGCAACTGTTGCCAAAGCACTCGCCGAACGAGGTGTGGCCATTAATCCACTGGGTGGATGGGGATTGCCTGGAGTGATTCGGATTTCGTTCGGCACACCTGCCGAAAATGCACTATGTGTGCACGCCTTGCGCGAAGTGCTTTCGTCGCGCTAGGTGCGTTGTTGTAGGGTACGAGGAGTTATGAAAATCATCGTTGTGGGGACTGGGTTTGTCGGGTTGTGTCATGCGGCGGTCTGCTCCGAATACGGGCACGAAGTCTATGCATACGACATCAATCCAGTGCGTATTGCTGCCTACCAGACCGGCAAAACCGAAGAGATCGAACGCTTCATCAACGAGCCCGGTTTGCCGGCCGTGATCGCCGAAAATCTCAATCGCTATCTCTTTTTTACGACCGACATTACCGCACACATCGAAGGCACCGATGCCATCTTTTTGTGCTTGCCGACCCCACCCAATCCCGACGGGTCATCGGATTTGAGCTACTACTTCACGGCCGTCGAGTACTTGGCCGAACTACTCGCCAAACGCACCGATCAGCGCCGTGTCGTCGTCATCAACAAGAGCACGGTGCCTATCGGCACTGCGCGCGCCCTCGAAGGTGTCCTCAACAAACACAACGTCCCCAACGTGGGCGTGGCATCCAACCCCGAGTTCTTGCCCGAAGGTGACGCCGTCGAAAAATCACGCCGTCCCGATCGTGTGGTCGTCGGTGCCGATACCGATGCCGATTACCGGATTCTGCGGCGCATCTACTCGCAATTCGTCAACCATGTGCGCATCCGCTACATCGAAACGACGCCCGAGACAGCCGAAGCCATCAAGTACGTGGCCAATACGTTGCTGTTGACGTATGTGTCGTTCTGGAATGGTGTGGGGGCACGCCTCGGCGAGACCTTCCACAACGTGCGCATGGAAGACCTCAAACGTGGTGTGACCGCCGATGCACGCATCAGCACCTGGGGCTCGTATGTCGGTATTGGTGCGGGTGGGTCGTGTTTCGGCAAAGACGTGCAGTCGCTCATCTATCAACTGTCGTCGCGCCAACAAGATGCCCGCATGCTCCAATCTGTCTACGACATCAACGAGTACCAAAAGGTCTACTTGCTCGATCGTGCCGAGAGCGAAGCCGGCTTTTCGTTCGCACACAAAAACATCGCCGTCCTCGGTATCGCCTTCAAACAGCGTACCAACGACATCCGCGACTCATCGGCGCTCAAAGTCATCGAAGGTCTGCTTGGGCGTGGCGTGGCAGGCATCAAGCTCTATGATCCGATGGCGGCTACCGAGGCGCGCCACTACTACGATGTGGCCAAAAATCCCCTCTTTGCCAATATCAGCTACCACGATTCCGTCAAAAGTGCCCTCGACGGCACCGACGCGCTGTTCATTGCCACAGACTGGGAAGAATTCCGTGGCCTGTCACGCACCATCGAACAATGCACCCAAAAGCCATACCTCGTCATTGATGGTCGCCGCATGATTCCCGATTATTCGGAGTTGACTGACCTCGGATATCGCTATTTGGCTGTCGGGTCACCGTTTGTCGGGTAGTCTGTCAGTACGGGAAAAAAAGGAGGGCGGCGACTCACTCAGGTGAGTCGCCGCTGTTGTGTGTATGCGCCACCGCCACCATATTTAGGCGTTACGCAGTGCGTTGAGCATCAAATCAAGCGGTGGCGTCAGGCCCGTCCAGTGATTGAATGCAATAATCGCTTGGCGTGCCAACATACCCAGCCCGTCGTAGCCGTGTGCCCCGCGCGCCTGTGCATCTGCCAGCAATTTGGTGGGTCGGTAGACCATGTCATAGACACACATTCCTGGCAGGATATACTGTGCAGGGAGTGGTGTATCGTCGCCGTGCCAGCCAAGCGACGTCGCATTGACGATGAGTTTGGCATCACCAATCACGTCAGCCAGATCCTCGGCATCCGGGGCCGCGTAGGTCATGATGGGGTCGAAATCCAGCGTCGCCAACACATCGGCTAGCAAATCTTCGGCGCGTTCGACAGTGCGATTGATGATAGTGATGCGGGCTGCACCGGCATGGGCGAGGGCAAATGCTGCTGCCCGGGCGGCTCCACTTGCACCCAAAATCACCGTTTCGAGTCCCGCAGGATTGAGACCGCAGACATGCGTGATTTCTTGTAGGAATGCTGGTGCATCGGTGTTGGTGCCACGTAGCCGCCCATCCGGCAAGCGGATAATCGTGTTGGCGGCGCCTATGGCTTCAGCCACGGCATCGACTTCGTCGAGCAACGGCAAAATGGCGATTTTGTGGGGCAATGTGACATTGGCGCCGTACATGTGCGGCGCACGCAGGCTGTCGATGCGCGCCGGCAAATCGGCGAGTGGCGTATGCCAGCGCTCGTAATGGGCATTGAGTTGGAAGTGCGCAAAGGCCGCGTTGTGCATTGCCGGGGATTTGCTGTGTGCGACGGGATCACCAATCACTCCAGCGATACGCGTGGTTGCATCTGCAGACATGGTGACTCCGTATTATTGGCCACAGGTGAGGTACTGTTGCTCAAATTGCAAGAATTCATCGTAGCTGGCCGCAAAGTTGTGTTTGCCTGGTTCACCACACACGGCCACAAAGTACATGTAGTTGGCCGTCGCATCGGGGCGTGCTGCCGCGCGTAATGCATTTAATCCGGGGGCACTAATCGGTCCTGGTGGAAGACCGTTGACGACACGGGTATTGTATGGTCCAGGGGCGCCGTTGATTTGTTCGATGGTCAAATTATCGAGCTTGGGCCACCAATCTGCCGGTGTGCCCAGGATGTACTGCACGGTGGGATCGGATTGGATTTTGCCGCCGCCGGTTTCGCCAGCATTTTCTGGTTTGAGGCGATTCCAGAATACCGCCGAAATCAAGGCCATTTCGTCTTGACGTGTGGCTTCGCGTTGAATAATTGATGCCATGGTGACAACCTGATGCACCGTCACATCGGGGACTTGTACTTCGCGCTCGATGGTGGCGTACTGCTCACCAAAATGTCCGACGAGCACGTCGACAACGTCCGTGATGGTGGCAGTTTCGTTGAAGCGATAGGTATCGGGGAACAAGTAGCCTTCCAGGCTGGCACCCTCAGGTACGCTACTGAGAAAGACATGCCCTTCGCGGAAGCGGTCGGCGTTTTGGAAGGCATCGAGGGCGATTTGTTGATCGACCATCAAAATACCCGCATTCCCCACGACCTCAGCGACTTGCTCGATGCGCATTCCTTCGATGATGGTAATTTGGACTTCTTTGATGCGGCTTTGTTGCAGGGCCACCATGATTTCGTTCATGGTCATATTTTGTCTGAGCAAAAAATTCCCTGCCTGGAGTTTACTGTCGAGCTCTTGGAGTCGTGCCAGCACCACAAACAACAACGGTTGACGGATGAGTTTTTGTTCGGCGAGGCGTTGCGAAATGGAGTTCGTGGTCTCACCGGGTTCGACCACGAATTCAATCGGCGTGTCATCGCTCCCGCCGGTGCGGCGTATTTCGGCCGAAAGCAACATGACCACGGCTGTGGCAAAGACCGCCAATATCGCTAACAACAAAAATAATGCACGAAAGAAACGCACCACTACAATCCCTTTCAGTACAAATTACGGGGTTGGTGTGGGTGGCAACAACGGATCAACCGTCGCAGTGACCTCGGGCGTTGCTACAACTTCGGGTGTCGCTGTAGCCTCTGCCGTATCCGGCGCGGCTGTGGCAGTCATTGCTGGCACGCGCGTGGGGAGCTGAATGTCCTCGATTGGCAGAGCCTCTGTGGGTGGTTCAACCAATGATTGATTAATCCAGCCGGCACCATCCGATGATCCAATCGACGATTGTGCCGAACGATTGGCCCCGAGTAGGATTTTGAACCATGTGCGGTCTGGTGTGGTCGCCAAGTAGACGACATCGTCGTCGGCCACCACCTGCCCAATCACGTTATTACCAATGGCTGGTTGTGCACGCACATTGCCTGGATTGATGACAATGCCGGTGACCAGCTCTGTTGGCGCTTGTGTGGGTTCGACCGTCGGTGTTTCAGTGGCAAGTGTTGTTGTGTCATCGCCAGGGAGGATGGCTCCTTCTTCGCTGGTGGTCGTGGCAGTGGGCTGGACGCCAATCGTGCTGACTTCACCACGCACCCGCTCAAAGACATTCCATGCCAACACCAACGCCAACAACAAGACCACCGTCGAAACCACGGTCTTGAGAATTTCCATGGCCTTGATGAGCAAATTCTGTCCCTGCATTTGGTCGATGGCACTTTGGGCAACGCCTGCAATGGATTCCCCCCAAGTGGTTTTGCTACGATCGTCACGGGCGATGCGGCGCAAGGCAAACAACGCACGTGTGTTGCCGACCACGGACAACGAACGAATCACACTCCAACGCACGTTGCTGTTGGGGTGGTTGAGTGCATCAATCAACGGTTGTGCAGCCCGGCGATCACCAATCTCGCCAAGAATTTCGGCGGCGCGGTATGAGATGAGCCACGGGCTTTCGGGAGAAAGGGCATTCATCAACGCAGGCAACGCGGCTGGCCCCATGGCAACCAATTCCTCGGCCGCATGAATATGCGCCGGGTTATCGGGGTCACCCAAGGATTGTACCAACACCAAACAACGGTCGTAGAGCACGCCGTTGGTGGCAATTGGTGCAGTTTGGCCGAGGCCGTTGGAAATAGTGGTTGAGACGTTTTGTAACAATTTGTCGAGATACGTGTTGGCCGAAGCACGGGTACTTCGCCCTTTGACGATGTCACGAGGCCGTAAACGCAACGGTGCTGATTGACCGGTCTCCGTAGGAGTACGATCGGTATTCCCTTGACGCTGATTTTGCGGGCGCGTATCTTGATCCATGCTGTCAACTCTATCCTAACAATATCCGGTTATCAAAACGAAGTCATACCGCCACGTTTTGACAATGTGCCTATCTGCCATTGTAGCATCATCATTTGGCGACCGTCAACGCAACACTGCAATTGATAATGGGTGAAACCATGGCATCAACACGTTGTTTTGCTTATTCTAATGCTCTCGCTATCATATCATCTTTTCACCTGTTTTTTTCCTGATAAAACTGTTGTATACCACGGTACATGCCCGTACCCGCACTTTTTTCACACAACCCGCGAGGAGTCGGCACAAACAACGAACGGTGATGCCGCAAAAAACTGCATAATAATACAGAGAAGACGCATACCAACACGATGTTGATGCCCGATGGAGGAATGGCAGATGGCAGGGTTTCTCGATGGTGTCGACCTTTCCCCGAATGCAATCGATCGTGCACGGGCACGGCACAGCGATGTGGTGGATTTGACGAGTAGCAATCCGACCACCAATGGGCTCATCTTCCCCGCGGACATCCTCGCCACAGCGGCTGCACCCTACTGGGAGACGCGGCGCTATCACCCGCATCCTCGTGGCATGATGGCTGCGCGACAGGCAGTAGCCGCGTACTATGCCCAACGTACCCCTGCAGTCACCTACGACCCCACCCATGACATCGTCATGACGGCCAGCACCAGCGAAGCATATACCTTGCTTTTTGCCTTGCTCACCGATCCCGGTGACAACGTGTTGGTGCCCGATATTTCGTATCCGTTGTTTGATTACTTGGCCGCCATGTTCCGTGTCGAGTTGCGTCCGTACACACTCGATGCCCAGCGTGGTTGGCGCATCAACGAGTGGCACCTTGGACGTGCCCACGACGAACGCACCCGCGCCGTCCTCATCGTATCCCCCCACAATCCTACGGGGATGGTGGTGCGTCAGGCACTGCCGATGCTCGGCGTGCTCCAGGTGCCGATTATCTGCGACGAGGTCTTTGCGGACATGCCTGTGGGTATACCCCATGTGCCCCCACTCGCCGCACTGATGCCCCACTTGCCTATGTTCACCCTCAACGGAATCTCCAAAATGTGCGCATTGCCCGACCTCAAATTGGGCTGGATTGCCATGACTCCCACGGCTCGCACCCACTATGCCGATCGCCTCGAGTTGCTCAACGACACGTTGTTGGGGGCCAACATGGTGGTTCAAACCATGCTGCCGCAGATTTTGCATGATGGTCACGCATTCATGGCCATGCAACGTGATTACATCCAACAGCAAGTGGCACAGGTGATCGCAGCACTTGCACCACTCAGCTGTGTACGTGTGCGCCTCCCAGATGCTGGTTATTATGTGTGTGTGCAGGTGATGTGTGATCTATCCGACGAAGCACTGGTCACTGCGTTGCTCGATTACGGGGTATTTGTCCATCCTGGATATTTTTTTGGTGCGACAACGGGTTGTTATATAGTCATATCCGCATTAGTTGCCCCACCACAACTCGCACTCGGTTTGCAACGTTTAGTGACTGGATTACGTCACGTATGTAGTGATACTCCTACGCGATAACACATGCGTCGCGATTATCTATTGACCCAACAAAGGACATCCAACTATGACACAACCACGCCGTACTGCTGACGAACAACTGCTCCTTGCACCCCATGAAAGTACGCCATTCAATCGTACCGATACGTGGCGCGTGCTACGCATTATGAGTGAGTTCGTCGATGGTTTCGACGAGCTGGCCACACTCGGGCCAGCGGTGACGATATTTGGCTCAGCCCGACTTACTCCAGATAACACCTATTACCGCGCCGCAGTTGACACAGCCCGTCTCATTGGTGAAGCCGGCTTTGCCATTATCACGGGTGGTGGCCCCGGCATCATGGAAGCCGGCAATCAGGGTGGGCAATTGGCGGGGGTGGCATCGGTAGGGCTGAACATCGAACTTCCCTTCGAGCAACACGTGAATCCGTATACCACGCAGTCTTTGGAATTTCGCTATTTCTTTGTCCGTAAAACGATGCTGGTGAAATACGCCAATGCGTTTGTCTTTTTTCCGGGTGGATTTGGGACGCTCGACGAGTTGTTCGAAGCGATTACGCTTGTGCAGACGGGGAAAGTCCATAATTTCCCAATTATTCTGTATGGTGCAGCATATTGGCAAGGGCTCATTGCATGGTTGCGCACCAATGCATGTGCGCAGGGGATGCTCAGTGATGCCGAACTCGCATTGATGCAAGTCGTTGATACACCAGAAGCAGTACGCGATATCATTGTGAGTGCGTCCGGTGATTTTGTGGTGCGTGAACGTGCCGCGTACGACGAAGTGGTTCGTTCGTATCAGCAGGGGACGCGTTAGTCGCTGCGTTGCTCGTCGTTGGCCACCGCATCAAACAAGTCTTGTTGCCAGCGTTCGAGCCAGGCCAGTGCTGATTGTAGTCGGGTCGGTGGCATGGCACGAAACGAATGAATCTGGAAGACGCGCACCAGCCCCACAAAAATCCCCAGATAGTCGTTGCGTTTGCTGAGTGTGGCCGATGTGAGTGCGGTTTGTCGCGTCATCTTGACGATGTCTGTGGCGCCTGCATCGCTGAGTGTTGCAGTGATGGGATGTTCTGCCTGTGCCACTTGCGCATCAAGCTCGCGTTCGCCGAGGAGTTGGTGGCGTGCCACTGCGGCGGTTTCATGAGCCTGCACGTAGGCTTGTTCGACGGCGCTCAACTGATAGCGCGCCCCTACATAGACATCCGCCGTGGTGGCGCCATTTGGTTTGAATTGTTGCCATAGCACAGAGGCAACTTCGCGTTGCCATTGCGCCAGGATGCTTGATGGGGCAGTGGGGAGAGTGCTCAGCCACAGTGGCATCAAGTCGACGCGCAAACACAACGCAGGAATCCGTTGCCCCTGTGCGTCATGCACCCACATCGGTTTGAGTCCCGTGGCTAGCATCGGATGTTTGCGTAGGGCACGCTCGTAGGTGCGTTGATTGAGTGCCAATGTCTGCAATATGGGCCGAATGGGAATGTATTGCTGGTTGGGATCAACCCCCAGCAGTGTCAAAATATCGGCACTTGCATACAACGGGGACGGGTGTGACTCCATGGCAGACCTCGCATTTCATATGCGTATAGTGTACGCTATTTGTAGTGGTGGGTGCGCTCAGTCGCAGAGGAGAAGATATGGCTCGTGTGGCATATTTTGACTGTTTTTCGGGGATTAGTGGTGATATGACACTGGGCGCGTTGTGTGATGTTGGCCTCGACGTCGATGCGCTACGCGCCATGCTGACCACGCTCAATGTCCCCGGCTGGCAGATTACCGGTCAGGCCGAAGTGCGTGGGTGGTTGGCTGGCACACGCATGCACGTTGATGCCCCCGAACAACCCGTCCACCGCCATCTGCATGATGTGACACACATCATCATGGCGGCAGCATTGCCCGCACAGGTCAAAACTCAGTCATTGGCCATCTTTCGCACACTAGCTGATGCCGAAGCCCGTGTGCACGGCGTATCCGTGGACGAGGTGCACTTCCACGAAGTCGGTGCACTCGACGCCATTGTCGACATTGTGGGCGTCGTAGCTGGACTCTACTTGCTGGATGTCAGTCACGTCTATGCATCACCATTGCCACTCGGGCAGGGCTGGGTGCGTGCTGCGCACGGTGAATTACCCGTACCCGCTCCAGCAACACTCAACATCCTGAGTGCCGCACATGCCCCAATTGTGCCCGACAACGCCACGTTTGAGTTGGTCACACCCACAGGGGCTGCTATCCTGGCCACCTTGGCACAATTCAAACGTCCAGCCATGCACCTCGACAGAGTGGGCTACGGCTTTGGCAAAAAGATTACCGAACGTCCCAATGCCCTGCGCATTTGGCTGGGATATCCCACGTCTCCTAGCGAACAGCTCGTGTTGCTGGCGTGTAACATCGATGACCAGACATCCGAACAGCTGGCGTATGTCTGTGACGCGTTGCTCCAACGGGGGGCACGTGATGTGTGGCAGACACCAATTTTGATGAAAAAAGGTCGCGCGGCCATCACGCTGTCCGTGTTGTGTGACGAACCCAAAGAGGCCGCGTTGGTTGATTTCATCATGCGTGAAACGAGCACCTTTGGTATGCGACGCCACATGGTCGAACGCTACGTCGCCGAACGCAACCATATAACGGTAGCGACGCCCTACGGTGATATCCGTGTCAAGCGCAAGTATTGGCAGGGCACCCTCCTGCACCATGCCCCCGAATACGAAGACTGTGCGACTGCTGCCCGACAACATGGGGTGCCCATTCACGATGTCTATGCCGCTGCGATGACAGCCGTATCAGGGATTTAATCTGGTGTTGACACGAGATACACAAAATTCGTGTATACTATTCGCATCCATCGTTGTCTTAATGAAAAGACACTGACCATGCCGGTCACGTAGACTTGAAGTTGGTGTATATACAAGGAGGATAGACATTGGAGTTATTGCAAACAATCAAAAACCGCATCGCATTAGTATTCCCCGGTCAAGGTTCGCAGTATGTTGGTATGGGTCGCCTGCTGTATAGCGTGTCACCTGCTGCCAAGCGCATCTTTGATCAGGCCGACGAAGTCCTCGGTTTTTCATTGACAAAACTCTGTTTTGAGGGACCGCAAGCAGAACTTGATGACACGTACAATGCGCAACCGGCTATTTTGACGGTGAGTATTGCCTGTCTCGAAGCCCTGCGCGAGCGCCTCACCCCCATGGGAATCAGCGTGTCACCAACATTGGTGGCTGGTCATAGTCTCGGCGAGTTTACGGCCATGGTGGCTGCCGGTTCACTGCGCTTCGACGAAGCGTTGTTGCTGGTACGCGAGCGCGGCCGTCTCATGAAAGAAACATCCGAAGTCCGCCCTGGTGGCATGGCTGCCGTCATCGGCCTCGATGAAACACAGCTGGCCGCCGTCGTCAGCGAAGCCCAGAGCCGCGGTGTGGTCACCATGGCCAATGCCAACTCACCTGGTCAAACCGTCCTCTCCGGCGAAGTCGATGCCTTGGTACACGCCATGGAATTGGCCAAAGCACGTGGCGCCAAATTGGTACAACGCTTGGCTGTGTCCATTGCATCCCACTCACCGCTGATGCAACATGCGGCCACACATTTTGCCGAGCTCGTTGCTCGTGTCAACCTGCAACCACCGTTGGTGCCACTGATTGCCAACATCAGTGCCCAGGTCCTGCATAGCGTCGAAGAACTCCGCACCGAAGTCACGAGCCAACTCACATTGCCCGTGCAGTGGACAGGCAGTGTGCATACCATGGTCGAACATGGTGTCGAAACATTTATCGAGCTCGGACCCAAACAAGTCTTGACAGGCTTGATTCGCCGCATCAACACGCAAGTGCAGACGCTGAGTCTGTCCGATGTCGAAATCGTCAAGCTGTTGTATCCCGCCGATTATGCCGCTGCATCTTCCGCAGGCGCCTAAGGAGACCCTTCATGCGTCGTGTGGTAATTACGGGGATGGGTGCGGTTACTCCCCTTGGCAACGATTTGGCGACTACATGGCAGGCTTTGCTTGCCGGTCAGAGTGGTGTGCGCCCGATTACCCGATTCGATGTGAGCGACTATGCGGTGCGCATCGCCGGTGAAGTCCGCGACTTCGCACTCGATCCGGCTGTCGACCCGCGTGAAGCGCGCCGTGCCTCGCAGTACGTGCGCTACGCCCTCAACGCCTCACTCGAGGCGTTGCGCCACGCCCAACTCGACCCCAGCACCATGGATCGCGAACGCCTCGGTGTCATCTACGGCACGGGGGCAGGTGGCATCGATTTGATTGGCGATAACGTGACCACCCTCAACGAAAAGGGTACGCGTCGTGTGGCCCCTACCCTGATTGCCAACATGATTGATGATGCGGCATCGGGCTATATTGCCATCCAGACGGGGGCACTCGGCCCCAACATGGCAATTGTGGCGGCCTGCTCCACCGGTGGCCATAATATCGGTGAAGCCTACGAAACCATCAAACGCGACGATGCGGATGTCATCATCGCTGGTGGTGCAGAAGCCCCCATCGTGCCGGTGGTCGTGTCAGCATTCACCAATATGCGCGGACTCGCTGGTGACAACGATAACCCAACCAATGCCTGCAAACCGTTCGATGCGCGCCGCGATGGCTTTGTCCTCTCCGAAGGAGCTGGCGCCGTCATCCTGGAAGAACTCGAACACGCCAAACGGCGTGGCGCCCCTATCATCGCCGAGGTCGTCGGCTATGGCAATAGCAACGACGCCAAAGACATGATCGCTGCCGGCGAAGATGGCGCAGGTCCGGCACGAGCCATGCGCATGGCGCTCCGCAAAGCGGGTATCGACCCGACAAGTGTCGGCTACATCAATGCCCACGGTACCGGTACGCCGCTCAACGATATGGCCGAAACCCGCGCCATCAAGACCGTATTTGCTGACCATGCCTATCGCATGGTGGTCAATTCATCCAAATCAATGCTCGGGCATATGATGGGTGCCGCAGGTGCAGTTGAGTTGATTGTAGCCGCCATGAGCGTCTACCACGGTATCGTGCATCCTACCATCAATCTGGTCGAAGCAGATCCAGACTGTGACCTCGACTACGTGCCGCACACGGCGCGACCACTACCGATTACAGCCGCACTCTCCAATTCGATTGGACTGGGTGGGCACAACTCGGCCATCATCGTGCAAAAGTACGTCGGGTAATCAGTCGCCGATATCGAATCGTGACACCGCAGTAGGCATTGCCTACTGCGGTGTCTTGCTGTGGACGCGTGTCAGCATGGTCTGATGCGCCTGCATTTCGAGCGTGGTGTCGAGTGGTGACAGCGTGGCCTGCCCGTAGCGGCGGGTCAGCGCGGTATGGATGAGATAATCGGCAAAATGAGGGTTTTTGGGCAATAGCGATCCGTGCAAATAACAGCCGAATGCGTGGTGCACATAAGCACCTTCACTGTGGTCCTCGCCATTGTTCCCTGATCCGGCAATGACCCGTCCGAGCGCACGTGCACCGCTGCCTACATAGGTGCGCCCACTGTGATTCTCAAAGCCGATGAGCGTGTGGGGCGTGATAGGCAAATCAAGGGCAATTGCGAGATTCCCTATTAGCCTGATATCGCCACCAATGGTGTGGACATCCAATGCACCCACCCCAGGCAATTTTTCACCGGTATGTGTCAAAAAATAATTCCCCAACAACTGATAGCCACCACAAATGGCAAGCATGACCAGCCCGTCGGCTACCGCTGCCCGCACATTGGCACCATGCCGCCTGACCAAATCATCGGCGATGAGTGCCTGTCCGCTATCTTGGCCACCTCCGAAAAAGCAGAGATCAAAAGAATCCCATGCCACGCTGGTACCGGGATGGATTGGCGTCACCGTGACATCAATCTGGCGCCAGCGACAGCGCTGCACGAGGCTGATAATGTTGCCACGATCACCGTATATGTTCATTTGGGCTGGATACATATGCCCGATGCGTAATTGCATACTTCCTCCTCGTGGTCATATTACTGGCATTCTAGCATGGATGCATGAATATCCCACAATATCCCACACCTCATGTGGGATATCTGACTTTTACACCACTTTTCCGCCAGTAATCCCCGGGTTATCCACAATATGCTGTGGATTATTTGGACTACAGGCATGTGGGAAAATGTGGGATACTGCCGTTTTTTGGCTATTCCATCGGATGTATGGGATACTGTGGGATATAAAAGTTATCCACATTGTCCACATCCAACACAAACAGCGATTTAGCGCATTAGGATGCCGATTTGTGATAATGTGGGATAATCCAAGTTATCCACAATTTGTGGATAACTTTTGTGGATATCAAGGGTGAAATACACCACCATCGATACGCAATATAATAGAAGAAAGTAGGGAAAGGAATGCCGTCATGGTGCAAGTCCTCCATGTAGCAGATTTACACATCGGTGTCGAAAACTATGGGCAGTTTGATGTCGCCCGTGGCATGCATCAGCGCCTAATCGACTTTTTGCAGAGCCTCGATACCACTGTCGACTATGCGATTGCACAGCGTGTAGACCTGGTGTTGGTGGCCGGTGATATGTTCAAGAATCGCAGTCCGATGCCGCGCCATCAGAGTGAGTTTGCTGCGCGGATTCGGCGTCTGCACGATCACGGGATTCCCGTGTTGATGTTGATCGGTAATCACGATGTGGCACCTGGTCGTGATTCTGCGAATTCGGTGAGTGTCTACGAGGGGCTCAAGTTTGATGGCGTGTCCGTGGCGCGGCGCCTCGGCGTGTATCGGTACGAGACGGCGCATGGTGCCCTTGCAGTGATTGCGGTACCTTGGCTGATGCGTGAAATATTTGTGAGCAACAACGACCACTTGCGCATGCTGGGGCTGGCCGATCAAGAGCGCGAAATGGAGCGACTTGTTGAGGAATACATCCAAACGCAGGTTGATGTGCTGATGGCAGAGGATGCACAGCGTCCGATTATTGTCACCTATCACGGTACTGTATCGGGGGCGGTGTCGGGATTTGAGCGGCAACTGACCCTCGGGCGCGAAATTCAGATGCCACAATCGGTGCTATGCCCGCCGGGCGTCGATTATGTGGCACTCGGTCATGTGCACAAACACCAAGTGCTCCGTACTGCGCCCCCCATGCTCTATGCGGGGAGCATCGATCGTATCGACTTCGGCGAAATCAACGAAACCAAAGGGTTTGTCCATGTGCAGTTCAACGGCAAAGAAGCGACATATACGTTTGTGGAGTTGCAGACCCGGCCATTTGTCGAAATTGAAGTCGACGTGAAAGCGTCCGTTGATGTGATGGAACGCATTCAGGTTGCAATTGAGCGCAAAACACTTACACAGGCTATCGTCAAAGTGTCCATCGACGCCCTGCCGACGCAACGTTCACAAATCCACGAGCCGACTATCCGCAAGTGGCTCGAAAGTGCTGGGGTGGCCTATGTCACGCGGATTAATGTGACGATGCCACGCATCGACGCCCGCCCAACGGCACGCAAATTCGGTGATCGATTGCCTACGCCCGTGGAAGCACTCGAGGCGTATCTCGAGCAGGATGCGATTCCTGAGGCAGAGCGCGCGGTACTACTCAATTTAGGCAAAACATACATGTAGTGGTGGTTATGCACGATGATGTGCAGAGAGGGTAGGGGCATCGATGAAAGCAGTAGTCATGGCTGGAGGCGAAGGGTCGCGATTGCGACCGCTGACGCTCAACCGCCCCAAACCCATGGTGCCCATGGTGGATCGACCTGTGATGGGGCATATTGTCGAGTTACTCAAGCGCCATCAAATTACAGACATCGTGGTCACGGTGCAATACATGGCGAGTGTCATCCAAGACCATTTTGGTGATGGGTCGGCGTTTGGTGTGGATATCACCTATTCGTTAGAAGACCGCCCGTTGGGGACTGCAGGGAGTGTCAAACGCGCAGAAGATTTGCTCCACGAGCCGTTTTTGGTCATATCTGGTGATGCGGTCACCGACATCGATTTGACCCAGGTGATTGCCCGCCATCGTAGTGCGGGTGCCATGGTGACGATGACGCTCAAACGGGTGCCGAATCCGCTCGAATATGGTGTGGCAATTTGTGATGATGCGGGATATGTGCGTGAATTGGTAGAAAAGCCAAGTTGGGGGGAAGTGTTTTCGGACACCGTGAATACGGGTATCTATGTTATCGACCCAGCGGTGTTTGAGCTGATTGATGTCGATAAACCGGTGGATTGGGCCAAAGACATCTTTCCACGCCTGTTGCAGATCCCCAACGGTATCGCGGGATGTGTGGTGGATGGGTATTGGACAGACGTCGGTACCATCGACGAATATATGCGTGCAACCCGGGATTATTTGATGGGTGCAGTGCAGTTACCGCGTATCGGTCGGCGCCTCAATGATGAAGTGTGGGTTGATGGTGATGTCGAAATTGCTCCAGATGCTGTACTGCATGGGCCGTTGTATCTGGGGTTTGGTGCCAAAATCAAGAGTGGTGCGCATGTGATTGGGCCGACAGTCATTCGCGATTATTCCATCATTGATGCGGGCGCCATCATCGACCGGAGCATCATTTGGCGTAATTCCTATATTGGTGAACGTGCCGAGCTGCGTGGGGCGGTGGTGTTGCGTCAATGCAACGTCAAAAGCCGTGCCGTGTTGTCAGAAGGTGTGGTAATCGGTGATCAGACCATGATCAACACGGGGGCGGTCATCGGCAACAATGTAAAAATTTGGCCATATAAAGAAGTCGACGAGAGTGCCACAGTGACCTCGAGCATCATTTGGGGATCACAAGGGCGGCGTGTATTGTTTGGAAAGCAGGGAATAACCGGGCTGGTGAACATCGATTTGACCCCTGAGTGGTGTGCCCGCATTGGTGCCGCCATTGGGTCTGCGTTGCCGTTGGGGGCAACAGTCACGGCAAATCGTGATGGGAATGATGCTGCGCGCATGTTGAAACGTGCGCTGATGTCAGGACTCCCATCTGCTGGGGTGAATGTGCTGGAATTGCATAGTGTGCCCTTGCCTGTAGCGCGCTATTTGACGGCAACGGCTGGCACGGGTGGTGGGGTCCATTTACAGGTATCTGCTGCCGATGACCGCATGATAGAAATCCGTATTTTTGACCGTAACGGACTCGATCTCGATACCACCGGTGAGCGACGCATTGAAGGCATATTTTTTCGTGAAGATTACCGTCGTGCCTACTACAACGAAATCGGGCGTATTACCGAAGCGCGAAACCCCACAGAAACGTATGCGACAGCCTTTGTCAAGGCATTACGGGCGGATACGTTTGCAAGTGAATCGGCATTCCAAGTAGTGGTCGACTACAATCATGCGAGTAGTTCGCTGGTATTGCCTGGGATTGTGCGCAGATTGCGGATTCGTACCGTCGAACTCAATGCAAATATCGAAGCACTTCCCGTTACAGCACAGCCGATACGAGAAGCGTCGGACACCGATCTGGTTCGTTTGGCACAGGTAACTCACGTGCTGAATGCGACGCTGGGTGTGCGCATCGAAGCCAACGGTGAACGCGTTGCCATGGTCGATGGCAAGGGTCGTCCGCTGACACCGATGCAGGTTTTGGCCGTCCTTGTGGATTTGGTGTTGGCCGCAGAAGGTGGCGGCGTAGTCGCGGTACCAATGAATGCACCACGGGTCTTTGAGACGATTGCAGCGCGTCGTGGAGGCGCGGTGGTCCGTACCCGTGGTGCATTGAGTGCATTGATGCAAATGGCGGTCAAACGCAGAGATTTGTTGTTGTTGGGTGATGGTGACGGAGCGTGTATATTCCCGCGATTTCATCCCATCGCTGATGGAATGTATACCGCAATCAAAATGGTCGAGTTGTTGCTTGGTCAGCGTATCCAGCTCTCTGATGCAGTCGATTCGATTCCCGCCTTTCACACCACACAAGTCCGCGTCGCCTGTGGCTGGGAGTCCAAGGGGCGTGTGATGCGCCAGATCGGTGAGCGCTTCCAAGAGCGCCGCCAACAAACCATCGATGGCTTGCGCATCGATGGCGACGATTACTGGGTCTTGGTGACGCCTGATAGTGATGGTCCGTATATTTCGCTCTTTGTCGAGGCCAGTGGTCCCGATCGACTTGCGCATGTGGCACACGAGTACAGTGCGCTGATACAAGGAATTCAAGGGTAGTATGTACAGGTATCGTTATTGGCTCATTGTCGGATTGTGGTGTGTGAGTTGTAGTGGCCAACCCGTCGCCGAGTCGTCACCGTTGCCTGACACCGCCACGCCACGCCCGGCAACGGCGACTGCCATTCCACCCACAAGTACATCCCAGCCGGCGACGGCGACCATTATCCCACCCACGAGTACACCCCCGCCGGCGACGGCGACGGCGTTCCCCGTGCGGACGCAGCAACACTATCAGGCAACGGCCGTTGCACAATCGGCGTACACGTATGTCTTTCCGATTGCAGATGCCCAAGTGAACTATGGACACGACCATCACGACTACATGGCCACTGATATATTCTGTGATGATGGGTCAGCATTCGTAGCAGTGATTGATGGCGTGGTTGAATACATTGAGATGACGGATCGTTGGGATCCTGCTACCGATGAGCCTGCAGTGCGCAGTGGGTTGGCTGTAGCAATCCTGGGCGTCGACGGGAATCGCTACTACGGCTCACATCTGAGTGCCATTGCCCCCGGTTTGACGGTGGGTATGTCTGTGGTCGCTGGGCAGTTGCTGGGGTATACAGGCCATTCAGGCAATGCGCGGTTTACACCACCGCACCTGCACTTTGGCATCTCGCGACCATCATTCCCCGATGATTGGCAGGTGCGGCGTGGTGAAATGAATCCATATGAGTTTTTGCGCGCATGGGAAAAAGGCGAAGCGTTGCAGCCGGTGTTCCTACCGTAACAGGTCGCCTATTGTGGCAGATCGTTGGGGTCAAATGCCCCTGGCAGCAATCCTGACACGGTCGTTTCGTGGATGTGGCCGTGCATATTTGTCAGATAGACGACCGCATCGTTGGCGAGTTCGGACATCACTTGTCGGCAGCCACCACACGGGCTGACCGGTCCCGGAGTATCTGCGACCACGGCAATGGCGATAATGTCGCGGGCACCTACTGCCCAGGCGGACTGCATGGCGACGCGTTCGGCGCAGTTGGTGCTGGGGTAGGCAGCGTTTTCGATATTGCAGCCCATAAAAATCCGGCCATCACGAATCAGCACCGCAGCCCCTACCAAAAACCGCGAGTAGGGGGCATAGGCGTGGGTGCGTGCTGTGATGGCGGCATCAATGAGTTGTTGACGATTGATTGGACTCATCACTCCCCCCTTGTTGTGGCGTGTTGGGTATGCTGATGCGAATGCGGCTGGTGCGGATGCCATCGATTGCGATAACGGTGAGCACGGTATGATCGGGGAGGGTGACTTCGTCGCCGATTTGACTCATGCGTCCGAGATGTTCGGCCACATAGCCGCCGATGCGGTCAGATGTTTCTGAGCTGAGGGTCAGACCGGTTTGGTCGTTGATGTCGTCGAGCAATACGCGGGCATCGACGGTCAGCTCACTTGGACCATTCCATACCATATCGGGGAGCGTGGCTATATCGAATTCGTCGTTGATATCACCCACAATTTCCTCGAGGATGTCTTCGAGGGTGACGATGCCGGTGGTAGCACCATATTCGTCGACGACGACGGCGAAGTGCACCCGCTTGGTCTGCATGGTACGCAACAAGTCGTCGATATTGATGAGTTCGGGCACATAAAATGGGTGGCGCATCAGCGTATGGATGGCGGCGGGTTTTTGGCCAAAGCGCAGGCTCGCGAGGAGGTCTTTGGCGTACAATACGCCGATAATCCGGTCAGTTGACTCACGATAGACGGGAATGCGCGAGTGCCCGTGACTGGCAATCAGATTCAAAGCGTCGTCAATTGAGGCGGTGGCGTTGATGGTGACAACGTCGACGCGCGGCGTCATGATTTCGCGCACGATGGTATCACCAAAGGTGATGATATCTTTGATCATGGCGCGCTCGGTGGGCTCGAGGATGCCTTCTTCTTCGCCCACATTGACGATAGTCATCAGCTCTTCTTCGGTGACCACGGGGGCCAATTCGTGCGAGCCTTTGGGGGTGAGCAGCGTACGCGCAATCAGGTCTATGCAGACGATGAGTGGGCGGAGCACCAGCATACACACATAAAACGGTGCAGCGATGAGTTTGGCGACTGCGGCGGGATTGCGTATGGCAATTGCTTTGGGCAGGGCTTCGGCGACGACAATAATGGCCACCGTGGCCCCCAACATCCAACTGATTTGTTGCCACAGTGGCAGTGTCGCAATCAAGCCAAAGGTGAGTGCAGTCAGTGCAATGAGTGACATGGTGTTGAGCAACAACAGTGCGACCTTGAAGCGATAGGCATCAGCGATGAGGTCATCGACGACTTGTGCGCGTGAGCCACCATTGAGTCCGTTGAGTTGCCGGCGTGAAATCGCACTAAGCGATGCCTCTGCCAGTGATGCCAGCACGATGAAAAACAGACACGCAACAATCCCAACCCAACGTAACGGTATGTCAATCAATTCCACGAAAATCCCTTTTATGAAAAGAGTGCACTCAAGGATAAATCCTTGTGGATACGCAAAATGGCTTCGGCAAAGAGGGGAGCAACACTGATAGTGCGCACCCGTGCATTTGCAGCGTCAGGCGATTGTGGAATCGTATTGGTCACAATCGTCTCAACCATTTGTGAGTCACGAATCGCCTCTAGCCCATCCCCCGCAAAAATGCCGTGGGTGGCACAGGCGTAGACGTGGGTGGCACCGCGGTTGAGCAATGATTTGGCTGCTTCGACCAGCGTCCCACCGGTAGAAATCATGTCGTCGACGATGACTGCCGGCCGGCCGGATACGTCACCGACCATTTCAATCATTTCGACCGTATCGGGGCGTGGGCGTTGTTTGGCGATAATGGCCAAGCTGGCGCCGATGCGCTCGCGGAATTCGTTGGCGCGCCCGACACCGCCAGCATCAGGCGAGATGACGACGGGGTCTTTGAGGTTGAGACTACGCACATATTCCGAGAGGAGCTGGCCAGCCTGCAGATGGTCGACAGGGATGTCAAAGAATCCTTCGATGGCTGGGGCATGCAAATCCATGGTCAGCACACGATGGGCGCCTGCGGTACGAATCAGATTGGCGACCAGTTTGGCTGAAATCGGCTCGCGCCCGGTGGTTTTTTTCTCTTGTTTGGCGTAGCCGTAATAGGGAATAACTGCCGTGATTCGCGCAGCCGAGGCGCGCTTGACAGCATCGATGATAATCAGCAGCTCCATCAAGTTGTCGTTGACGGGGATGCACGTCGGTTGCACGATAAAGACGTCGGAGCCACGCACGTTTTCTTCGATTTTGACGCGTGTTTCACCATTTTTGAATTTGGTGACCAATGCGCGACCGAGATTCATGTTGAGGCACGCTGAGATTTCTTTGGCGAGTGCGAGATTGGCGTTGCCACTAAAAACTTGTAGGCGACCTTCCATAGCACAGACCAGCCTCGTGGGAGGCGGTCTCCTCCTTGTCTTGTACTGCAACCGCTAGGGATGCATGTGTGTAAACGGTTCGACGTGAGTACCTATGGGTATTGTACTCTGTTTGAGCATGCTATGGGGAATTACGCATGAATCTGCAATGGTAGATGCATCGATGGTGGTGTGTGGTCCAATCACGCAGTGCGCCCCAATTGTCGTAGCACCACGGATGACACATCCTGGCAGGATGACGCTATCCGCACCAATCTGTACTTCTGGTTCGATGGTAACGAGGTTGGGATTGGTGATGGTGACACCACTAGCGAGTAACTGTTGCGTCGTACGACTGTGGAGCATGGCTTCGGCGCTGGCTAGTTGACTGCGATCGTTGACGCCCCAGGCTTCGCTGATATCGGCCACCGCCACCGCGCGTACCGCACCGGGTCCGTGTTCGGCTACGGCCAGCGCTACCAAGTCGGTGAGGTAGTATTCGTTGCTTATGGCATCGGGGGTGATGCGTGGCAAGGCGTTGCGTAGCCATGCCACATCAATAATCATGATGCCACTATTGGACTCGCTGATTTGGGCTTGGGCTGGCGTGCAGTTTTTGGCTTCGACAATGGCGACCACATCACCTGCATCGTTGCGCACAATGCGTCCGTAGTTGTGTGGTGCAGGTACCACAAAACTCACCAAACCGAGTGTGGCGTGGTGCACAGTCATGTCGTCGAGTAGTTGGGCAACGGTCGCCGTGCGGATGAGCGGTGTATCACCAAACAAGACGATGACATGGCCATCTGTGGCAGTGATGAGTGGAAGTGCCTGCATCAGAGCGTGGGCTGTACCACGTCGCTCGTGCTGGGGGATGTAGTGATATGTGGTACCACAGGCTGCGCTGATTTGGGCTTGGGCGTGGGGCGATACGACTACACAGGTTTGGCTGGCAGCGAGCGCATCGGCGACATCGAGTACACGGCGCACCATGGGTTTGCCCGCAATAGGATGGAGTACTTTGGGCAGTGTGGAACGCATGCGTGTCCCCTCGCCAGCCGCGAGGACAACAACTGTACGGGTTGTAAAGGGAGACACCGTCATATGGTTTGGTAGTGGGGTGAAAAAATGGTGGTTGCCAGACTAGGATTCGAACCTAGACAGACGGATTCAAAGTCCGTAGTGCTACCATTACACAATCTGGCAACGCGAGGTCTATTATAGCACAGGCAGATACGCTGATGCAAAATCATCGCGCAGATCTATGCGGCATGGACGTTATTTGGAGCGTTTTGATTGGCGTACGCTGCGCTGGTTGTAATACCCCAGAAACAACAGCCCAATCACCAACATCACAATCAGCTGGTTGCGCATGGCACTCAGAGTCACGAGTGCGGTGCCGACCGTCGGCAGTGTGGCTGCCCATGTATAGAAATAATCGGGTGCCGCGATAATCATTTCGGCGTAGGCATGATAGGTCGCCGCCCCAGTAAACATCAGTACGATGTGTGCCGACAACCAGACCGAAAAACCGAGTGCCACCATGCTGATGAACGCTACACTCAGTGATGCCCACCAGGTGCGTGCATGGGGCGGGGCAGGCAAGGCGTGATCGGCAGCGATGGCGAAGAGTTTGGCGGTGAGTTGAGGTGAGGGTTGTTCGAGGAATTTGCCGGCCAGTGAGCGATCGAACACCGCATTAGCGGTGGCATAATCGGTGCATGCAGTGCACTCGTTGAGATGGGCTTGCACGTCCGGTGTATCTCCATCGCCGATTGCGATGAGCGTGCGAATATCGTCGCATGTGGGCATAACGGCCTCCGTGGTATGAGCATTACTGCAAAAGCTCAGGTGAATCAGTTTCTATAATTTCACGCAGACGCTCTTTTCCACGGCGGATATGGCTTTTGACCGTATTAAGCGGGATATCGAGAATTTCCGCAATTTCGGTGTACTTGAGATCCTCGAAATAAAAGAGCGTCAGCGTCAGCTGAAAGTGGGGCTCGAGTTTGTTGATTGCGCGATCAAGTTGTCGACGCGTTTCATTGTGCTCAAGCGCTGCTTGGGGGTCACGTGCCACATCGTTGTCTTCGATAAGTGTGACCGGATCAAAATCATCTTGTTGTTCGCCTCCTGGATTGATAATCGGTACTTTGCGTCCACGCGCGCGCAACTCATCTCGTGCCAAATTGATTACCAACCGATACAACCACGTGGTAAAGCGACTATCACCGTTGTATTGGTGGATTGTACGAAAGACACGCACAAACGTATTTTGCACCAAGTCTTCCGCATCTTCTTTGTTGCGAAAGATGCGCATCGCGAGACTAAATACGTAGCGTTGCTGAATCGTCACAAGCTCGTCGAATGCATCATGCTCTTTGTTTTGTGCACGACGAATCAAATCTGCTGAAGGTTCTGCCACAGAAGCAATACTCCTTTGACGCCCCGCACGTATCGCACTATGCTACTAACAGCTTGACGATACGATTGGTGAGAAGGTTGCACCCACAATGATAACACGTGATTTTACGGCGACAACGTTTGTCGTCCAAAACAACCACACGTTGCTGTTGTTTCATCGCAAACTGCAAATGTGGCTCCCACCAGGAGGCCATATTGATCCCCACGAACTGCCGCATGATGCTGCGGTACGTGAAGTGCGCGAAGAAACAGGGCTCGACGTGCGTCTGACAAGCACGGCCACCACACTCGGCCATGTGGTGGTCTTGCCACAGCCATATTGCATACTACTCGAAGATATTAGCCCAGACCACCAGCACATCGATTTCATTTATTTTGCCGTGGTGGTCGGCGGGACACTCAACCCTTCAACCCGCGAAACAACAAGCATACGGTGGGTTGATACACACGATTTGGGCGCAGATGATATTGCAGAAGATATCCGTGTGTTGGGGCGCGCAGCCATCAATGCTCTTTTGTAATGCAGTACAGGACACCCAGAGGAACTCGCCTACCGTTGCTGCCTCTCGGCCCTGGCGGGGTTTGGCAAGTATCTGCCGTCCTGTACCACTACGCATTATAGCCGTGTATGAGGGGCAGTGTCAACATCAATCATGCACAACGCCCACCAAAAACAAAATGCGATGTCACTGACAAACAAAAATTGATCAACCAATCCGTGCACGCTGGCTGCAACCAGCATCACGCCGGCAGCCACGGCCAACCAAGCATCGCGTGATTGCACGAGACTTCTGCGCCATGCGTGCCACAGCAGTACACCGACGATGACTACGCCCCATGGACCGAGATTGAGCCACAAGTCAAGGATGACATTATGCGGATGAGCGGCATATTGCTCACTCGTGCCGACGAGTGAGGCATCGATGATGCTGTGCCCGTATTCGGGGTTGTGATAAAAGTAAAACTGCCCGAGCCCTAATCCCCATGGGCGCACATGTAACCAGGCGAGGCTTTCTTGCCACAACAATATCCGCGCATCGAGACTCCCTGCACTCGTGCCCCGTGTCAACAGCGTGACGATAATACCAACCACGCCCAGACCGATAATTCCGCCGAGGATCCACGGCTTTTGCCGGATGAGTGTGGCGCCATATACCCACAGACCGATGAGTACGCTGGCCAGTCCACATGCCAGCCATGCCCCGCGTGAAAACGACAAGAGCAAGCCGACGGCACAGAGTATTGCCACAGTGATAGTGAAACGCGTGCGCCATTGCGGTATGAGTACGCACATGAGGGCAAATGGCCAGACTCGTTCGAGAAATAACGCGAAGTTGTTGGGATGTCCGTAGACGGATGCGACACGTACGATGTTGCCCGTGCTGATGACATTGTCGCTGAAGGCCCGTTTGGCACCAATCCACGGTACGATGTCCCCCCCGAGTGCCTGTAGGATGCCGATGCCTGCCACGATGCCGGCACTTACCAGCATGCCGTGTACGAGCTGTTGCGTCGGTAATTGTTGCGCGCGTAGTGCAGTGCGCATACACAGGTACCACACGATGGGTTCGATGATGAGCCAACGTAGCCAGCGTAACGCCTCACCGCGCCCCTCGGGGAGTGCCCAGAGCAATGTAATCCCAGCACTCAGCAGGAGTGCACCCACCCACCCATCACGACGAGACCAGACCACGATGGGCTGGCCCTGGCGCCAGCGTGTTATCGCCCAGCCGGTTACCGCCACACCCCAGACGATTTCGTGTAGCGGAATTGCGGCGGTCGTCGTCAACGAGACTGGAATCAAATAGAGCGGTGTGGTGGCGATTGTGGTAATCAAGAGCAATGTGCTTTGGCTGAGTGCCACCATACACAAGATGCCGACGCCGATGATTTTGAGGGCAAGTGGCGCACACTGAACGAGCACAAGTGCGATACCCACCAAAGGCCAGCCGTAGCGTTGTACGTTGGTATGCATAGCTACCATGCGGCCTCTATCATTGCATGCCATTGGGAATGGCTGGGGCGGACGGGAGAAAGTCCAATCAAGCGATCTTCGCCTTCAAAGAGCGTGACGAGCGTATCGATGGATGGTTTGGCTGGTGCTAGGAGTGCATGGAGTTTGGGGACGCCACACTGTGCCAACCACTGGGTGAGTGTCGCTGGGAAGGTGTCTACCGTGCAGCCAAATGCATGGGCAAAGAAATCCATGGCTTGTGGTCGCTGTGGGGCGACGAGGGCCATAATCTGCGGCATCATCACGATACATGCCACACCGTGTGGAACGTGGTATGCGCCCCCAAGGGCGTGACCGACGGCATGACCGAGATGGACACGCCCACTCAAAAACGCCATGCCGGCCAGTGTCGCAGCCATGCTCATCTGGGCGCGGTCTGTGGGATTGTGACCCTGGCGGATGAGGCGTGGCAGCGATGCGACGATGACGGGGATTGCGCGCATCGCCAGTGCATCGCTGAGCGGCGAGGCCATGGTCGATGTCATGGCTTCGAGTGCATGTGCAAGTGCATCGACACCCGTTGTGGCAGTCAGCGATACGGGCATGGTGGCACACAGTAGCGGATCAACCAAGGCGACATGCGGTGCGAGTGATGGATGACGTACGAGTAGTTTGCGCTGGGTGTGTGGCTCGGTCACAATGGCAACGAATGTGACTTCCGAGCCGGTACCCGCAGTGGTCGGGATGGCAATCATCGGCAACATGCCGTTGGGCGTTGCCCCGCCGCCGTGAAAGAACGGTGCGATTTGTGTGGCATCGTTGAGGATGAGCATTCCAATGGCTTTGGCCGTGTCAATGGCACTCCCGCCACCCATGGCAACGATGCCGTCGACATGATGAGCACGTGCATGGGCCGCCCCCGCTTCGACCGTCGGGACAGTGGGATCCGGCTCAACTGCTGTCGAAAGTACCACTGTCAAGCCTGCATTGGCCAAGTGTTGGGCGCACTGCTGACCAGCGGGGGTGGTAGCAAGAAACGGATCGATGAGCAGGAGTACGGTACGCATCCCGAGTGTGCGTGCCTCTTGGGCAACCGTTGTAGCGACGCCTTCACCGAACACAATGCGGGTATGACTGAGTTGTGCATGAAATGATGCGGTCATGTGTTCCCCCGTATATGCAGACGAATAATACTGAGTGTAATCAGTGCCATCCATAGCCATGGCAACAGGCTAAATACGTGCCGCCACGGCTGATTGCGCCACACCAACAATGCGTTCGGGGCTTGTGCGCTCTGGAATGTGAGGCGGTGTGGTGCATCAGTGAGTCCACGTGCCACAACCGTATCACCGTGACCGATGGGAATATACGTGGCCTCACCCGCATCGATGCTGATGGTTGCATCTGCAGGGAGGCTCCGGATGGCTACTTGGGTGCCGTGGACTATCACTTGCCAGGTACGTTCATCGATGCGCACGATGGCCGGATTCTGCCATGTGTATGTGCCCGCACCGAGCATTGCCGGTGTTTGCATGGTCTGTTGGATGGCAGCGACTCCCGCAAACGGGGTGAAGTCGGGTGCGTAGATGGCAAAATAGGGTGTGGGGTTCGCAGGGTCTGGTGCTGGTCCTCCCCAACGGAGCATCCAGAGATTCATGACACCGAGCCACGGCCACTCGCGCCGTGCCCGTACCATTTGTGCCACGATGTAGTCTCCCTTTTGTGCTTCGCTGACGGGCGGCCCCCACAGGGTACGTCGTTCGGCAGGGATACTTTCGGGGGCACTGTTGTAGCCGAATTCACTGACCCAGACGGCGGTATTTGCATCACCGGCTTGGAGCATGACTTCGCGCAGCATGACGATGCGTGATACATCAATGCGTGTGTCGAGTGGGCGATCGAGATCATTGAATGGGCGGAGAGGGTTCCACCGCAAACGCACATAGCGGTGTTCTTCGGGTGGTTGGCCGAGACCATAGGCCTGCGCAGACATGATATCAAAGGCATCCGCGGCACCTGCAGCATAGCACTGTGCGAGGAAATCGAGTTCACTCATTGGGGCGATGCGTGGCTCTTTGCCATCGGTTGGTGAAAGGCTGGGAAACACGATGACAATCTGTGGATTGATTGGGCGAATGGCGGCGGCTGTACGTGTCAAGAGCTCAGTGAATGCCACGGGATTGGGCAACTCCCAATTCCATTCATATGCCAGGTTTGGTTCATTCCATATTTGAATATAGCGCAGTTGTGGATAGCGTGCCACCACTGTGGCCACAAAGTTGACGTAGTCTTGGTAGTCGTCGGGTGGTCCTGTTGAGTCTCCGTTTTCTTGGATGCCCGCCTGGAAGCGCGGCGTAGCGGCACTCTTTTGGCGGGCCCACGCGGGTGGCCGATCGATGCGCACGATGAGTTCAATGTTGTGTCGAGCGGCACTGGCAAAGATTTCATCATACTTTTCCCATGCGCTCCGGATATGTGCAGGATTGCGCCGGTCTTCGAAATCACCGCGCCCATGGATTTCGACATCTTCCCAGGGCATTTGGATGCGTGCCACACGTGCCCCGAGTTGTTGGGCGGTGGCAAACGAACGCTCGACGACGGCGGGATCTGGTTCGTATTGGATGTTGAATAAATTGACTCCGAGATGCTGCATATCGGCATACGGAATCGGATGTGCGGTCGGTTCCGTGGCAATGCCACGATGCCACGCATTATCGAGCGCAACGCTGGCTGCTAACCCGATACAGCACGCAATCCACATGGCATGATAGCGCAGGCGTTGTTTCATTGGGCCAACCATTGTGCGACGATGCGGTCGATGGCACCATCGACTGCATACATGGCGTAGCGATCATTTCCGGTGCCATAGTAAATATCGCGGAAGGTGAATTTGGAGACTTGGGTGGTGTCCATGTCGCGCATCAACCAGGCGAGTGCCACGATTTTGTCACGGGGCATGTCGGTCTGGGCATGGCCAATCAATGCGTCTGTAATGCTCGCTGCTTTGTCAAGTGTGGCGAGATAGCCATCGGTCATCAGGCGGTTGCCAATACCGATGATGACGCTTTGTTGGCGAGTGGTTCGCTCAAAGTCATTGTCGGGATGACGGATGCGGCTATAGGTCAGCGCCGTATCGCCGTTCATGGTCATGGTGCCGACGGGGAAGTATGCTTCGCGGTATTTGTAGTCCATGGTGGGAAACTGTGCGTCGTAGAGCTCTTTGGGGACATCGACAGGTACCCCGCCTAGTGTATCAATCACATCGATGAACCCGGCAAAATCGATAAGTACGGTGTAGTCGATGGGTTGGCCAATTAAATTACTGACGGTTTGGGCAGCGAGTTTGCGTCCACCACCTAAATTGGGATACAAATCGCCATACACGTTGGCCGCATTGATGCGCGCCCACCCATATCCAGGGATGTTGACCATCAGATCTCGGGGGAACGAGAGCATCGAGATTTTTTTCGTCTGTGGATTGATGCGCATCAAAATGACCGCGTCCGTACGTGATACACCGGTTTCTTGTGGCCGGCGATCTGACCCCAGCAACAAGACGGTCAGTGGTTGATCACTCCCAGCCGGCAATACGATTGCTGCGGGAGCTGGTGTCGGTACCACGACTGTTGCGGTAGGGTTGGGTGTGGTATCGGCTGGTGCAATTGTAGGTAACGCGTTGGATGTGGGAGTCGTGGTATTACTAATTACCCCCAATCCCTGCCATATGCGTACCACATCCCAACCAACTTTGATACCTGTAATCACCACATAGCTGACCACAATCGTGGCAATGGTAAGTACCACCGAACGTTGCCACGTCCACGATGCGGGTGCGGCACGGCGGGGTTGTTTGGCAGGTGCGGGTTGGTCTGGGGCGGGTGCGGCACGGCGGGGTTGTTTGG
>CAZIKU010000020.1:0-7406 GCA_964539815.1 uncultured Klebsiella sp.
ACGTCGAGTGTGAAGTGAGCAACAAGGAGCGCAAGGTCTTCATGGAAGCCTTGAATGCCAAGCCCACCCAGATTCAGTTCGGTATGGTGTCATACGGTATCGACTACTTCGACGCTTCGAACATGCTCGGCGTGTTCGTGAGCGGCGGTCGCCACAGCTGGTCGAACCCAGAGTTCGACAAGTTGGTTGCTGACGCTTCAGCCAGCACCGACACCGCCGGTCGTCTCAAGCAGTTCCAGGATGCTGAAAAGATCTTGGTCGAAGACGCCTCAGCTGTGTTCATCGTACACCGCATCAACACTGGCTTGATCAAGCCATACTTGTCCGGTGAAGCTCTTGCGCCAAACGAAGCCGGTTTCAACGGCATTCAATGGCCGGGTATCTCAACCTACAGCAATGTGTTGAGCTCACTCTACATCAACAAGAGCGTGGCCGACTACAAGAAGGCCCCGTAAGCTACCGCACAATACAGGCGTTGACGAGCAATCGTCAACGCCTGTATTACGATGCTGCTTCATTCTTTTTCCCTGACTCCAACTCAATAGAAGGACCACCGTATGGTAGCCTATATTTTCAACCGCTTGCTTGGACTATTCTTCGTCTTTTTTGTTGTATCAATTGTTGCATTCCTATTGATGCACTCCGTCCCAGGTGGACCATTTGATGAAGACAACATGCCACTGAGTAAGCAGGCGAAGGCGAATATCCTCGCCAAATACGGGCTAGACCAGCCACTTCATGTGCAGTATATGAAATACATGGGGAAGGCACTCCAAGGAGACTTTGGTCAATCGTTTGAAAATCCTGACTCTACGGTTGCCGAAATCATTGGTCAAGTATGGCCAAAAAGTATTCAACTTGGCGGAATCACAGTACTTGTCGCAATTACACTCGGTGTCCTCTTAGGAATCTTGGCAGGCATTCGTCAAAATACATGGATTGATTCCATGGTGACTTTTACGTCGACACTCGGTAATACTGTCCCCAACTTCATTATCGCAATTTGGATGATGTTGGTATTTGTTATTTATCTGAAAATCCTCCCACTCGGACTCAACAACGATAACTGGGGCGATTGGAAGGCGTGGATCATGCCAACGATTGCGCTCGGTCTAAGTCCGATGGGTATCACCGCACGCTACACGCGCGCCAGTATCGTTGACGTTATCTCGCAAGACTACATCCGTACTGCACGTGCAAAGGGGCTCAGCGAATCAATGGTTGTGTGGCGTCACGCCCTCAAAAATGCACTTATTCCGATCATCACAGTCGTTGGTCCAATGGTGCCCAACTTGATGACTGGTACTATATTTGTCGAAACGATGTTCAAAGTCAATGGCATCGGGAAGTTCTTTGTGACGAGCACGCTAAACCGTGACTACCCAATGATTATGGCGTTGATGCTCATCATTGCCTCACTGTGGGGTTTTGTGTACTTGTTAACTGACTTGCTTTATACGACACTTGATCCACGCATTAAGTTTGATTAGGAACACACAATGACAGCACCGACGACAACTGCTTCGGCAATCACCCCACTCGAACGTAAGCCAGCAAACTTATGGCGTGATGCTGCTGTACGATTCAGCAAAAACAGACTCGCCATGGTCGCACTAATTATTGTGCTGTTGATGATTTTTACAGCGATTTTTGCTGATCTGATCGCCCCCTACCACTATGACGAGATTGTCAGAGGCAAGACACGGCAATTCCCAAATGCGAATTTCTGGTTTGGCACAGATAATGTCGGCTTTGATGTGTTTAGTCGCATTATTTATGGTGCACGGGTTTCACTCATCATCGGCCTTTCGGTACAAGTCATCGCAGTGCTCGTTGGTGTGACACTCGGTGGTATCGCTGGTTTCGTTGGTGGTTGGGCTGACTACATCATCAATCGCATCATGGAAGTGTTTACTGCTATCCCGCAGCTCCTCTTTGCCCTATTTCTCTTGTCGATGTGGGGTGGTGGTCTCTTCAATGTGGTGCTCGCGCTAGGCTTGATTGGATGGATCGAAATCTGCCGTCTGACTCGCGCTCAAGTGTTGACACTGCGTGAGAAGGAATACATCGAAGCAGCGCGTGCGATTGGTGTGACTCCAGCGGGGATTGCCGTGCGGCATATTTTGCCCAATGCCCTGACACCACTCATCATCTCGATTACGCTCGGTATTCCTGCTGCCATGTTTGCCGAAGCCGGCTTGAGCTTCTTGGGTATCGGTATCAATGACCCCATCCCAAGTTGGGGCAAGATGGCAGGGAATTCCTTCTCGTTCATCGAAGTGTACTGGCACCTTGGGCTTTTCCCCACAGTAATGATTGGTCTCACAATGTTGAGCTTCTCATTCGTCGGTGATGGTCTGCGCGACGCCCTCGATCCCAAACTCAAAAAGTAAGGGTACGTTCTGCAATTTAGAAAGCAGACTAGTGCATTGCACTAGTCTGCTTTCTGTTATCATATGCGTAATCTCATTCGTAGGATACATATGCAACTTGTTTTTGTGCGTCATGGCGAAACAGAATACAACGCGATAGGTCGATATCAAGGCCATACGCAAATAAGCCTCAACGAACGCGGTTTTGCTCAGGCCAACGTGGTCGGGCATAGACTGCGAAAGACGCACTTTGACGCAATATATAGTAGCGATTTGTTGCGCGCCGTCCAGACTGCCCAAGCCATTGCATCACATCATCAGTTGCCAGTCATTCAACATGCTGGATTCAGAGAAATTGACGTCGGCTTGTGGGAACACCTCACAGTCGCAGAAATTGCCAGCCAATATCCGCAACATTTCGCACAGTATAAACACACACCAGGCCGCACCGTCTATACTGGCGGTGAATCCTACGCCATGATGCAGCTCCGCGCAATGGATGCACTGATGCATGTCATTGCATCACACCGAGAGCAAGAAACACTGTGCATTGTCTGCCATGGCGGCACTATTCGTGCACTCGTTTGCGCATTCTTGCACATCGACATCGATTACTATCCGCAAATGTGGATAGATAACTGTGCCATAACCACTGCCACATACCAGAACAACGTATTCCGGCTCGGAACACTCAACGATAACGCTCATGCAGAGCCAGATTGGCGCGAGTGAAACGATGGAAATCCTTCTGATTCGTCATGGCGAAACGCAATACAACATCGAGCACCGAATTTATGGTCATGCGCAAATCCCTCTGACAACACGTGGCCAGAATCAAGCAGTAACGCTCGCCAATCGGCTAAAGCACACACCAATTAGTGCGATTTATAGTAGCGATCTCGTGCGTGCATTTGATACCGCACAATCAATCGCTCGCCATCATCGCCTCGATGTGTGCACTGACCCTCGTTTTCGTGAAGTCCATGTTGGGGAATGGGAACACATGACCGAGGCTGATGTTGCATCGCAGTATGCCAGTGAATATGCGCACTTTAGTTTGTATCCGGGCGAGGCACCCTATAAAGGTGGTGAATCATTCGTGGAAGTGCAACGTCGTGCATGGTCTGCATTGACATCATGCATAGACAACCATCAGCGTGATGATACGTTATGTATTGTCTGTCATGCGGGTACGATTAGTGCTATTGTTTGTGCAGTACTACAACTCAATATCAACTACCATCCGCGCCTACGCATCGACAACTGTGCAATTACACGCTTGGTCTTACATAGCGATGGAATTGCCCTTGCGACACTCAATGACAACACACATGCAACACAGCACGCAGGTACAAAGACATGAGTACACTTCAATTTGACTCAAATCAACTTGGATATAACTCAGATGTCATTGTCGTTGGAGGCGGTTTAGCGGGCCTTGTAGCCACCTGGAGACTCGTACGCGAAGGCGTCGATGTGATTTTGCTTGAAGCCAAAGATCGTGTAGGTGGCCGCATTAATAGTGGCACCTTTAACGGCGAAACCTACGATCTCGGGGCGCGCTGGATCCATCACACTGCAACCCAAACACATCAGTTGGTACACGAACTCGGTGTGCAACTCTTTCCCCAATATCATGATGGTGAGAGTGTCATCGAACTCGGAAAACACAAAAAGCGATTCAAACAACGTGCACCGCTCTATGCGCCACATGTACAATACGAATATCACCGTATTATTCGTATGCTGAATCGCATGGCGTACACGCTCCAACATCGCACATCAAAGAACGCCGCAAAAATCACCCAACTCGATGCTGTCTCGTTTGGCGCATGGCTCCAACAGCATTGCCGAAATACCGTTGTACATCAACTGTTTACGCTGCTCAGTCATGTGCACTTCTTTGCAGAACCGAGCGAGATTTCTATTGTATTTGTGATTGACCAAGTGCATGCATTTCGTGGTGCCCAGCACGTATTCCCTCTGCGACCGGCAGCAAGCCAAGAGCGCATCGTCGGGGGCACTCAACGAATCACCGAACGGTTAGCCCATCAATTACGGCCACAAGTATATGTAGACACACCAGTGCTGGCGTTGCGGCAAGACGACGAAAGTGTCACTGCATATTCACGTGGCACATCGTTTCGCGCTCGCTACGGCATCATTGCTGTGCCACCAGTTGTCGCTGCACAAATATATCACGAGCCACCACTTCCGGCACAACGCGATGCATTAAATCAACGGATGATTATGGGGCGAGCAATTACCGCTGTGCTCTGCTACGACTATCCATTTTGGCGTGAAAACAAGCAATCTGGATTTATGTTAAGCAATCGTGGTCCAGCAAGCATGGTACACGATATTACATCACATACCAGCACAGAAGGTGCATTGGCTTGTTACATAATCGGGGATAACGCCACACACTGGGGTGCCCAACCACGTGGCGAGCGACTGAAAGCACTTGTTTCTCAACTCTCATCATGGCTTGGAGATGAAGCCATGGCCTACCGTGGCATGATTGAACGTGACTGGAACAACGAGCGTTGGAGTCGTGGCACAGTTGGATTTATGCCACCGGGGAGTGCGAATTTCGTGCATGCGTTATACACCCCTGTTGGACGCTTGCATTGGGCCGGGAGCGAGACTGCAAGTGAATGGACGGGAAGCATAGAAGGTGCCATTGAATCTGGTGAACGTACCGCAGCCGAAATCATTTCACAACTAAGTGCTGGTGGATATCTCCGCCGGAATTAATGACCCATTGTTCCATTTCCTTCATCTTGCGAAATTCGAGCGCGTGATGCACTCACAAATGCCCTTTCCACAGGGGCTCTTTCGCTTTCCCGCTTGCACAAACTGCCAACATGCCGTATAGTATGCCCGGTATTCTGTGCAAATGCGTGGAGTTACGGTGCATTGTGGCATTATCACTACCGCACAGCCAGAACAAAATTGCACAGCAGAGGAGCTATTTGTAATGTCTAAGAAGTGGGTATACCTCTTTACAGAGGGCAACGCCACCATGCGTGATTTGCTCGGTGGCAAAGGCGCTGGTCTCGGCGAAATGACACGCACAGGCGTGCCCGTTCCTCCAGGATTTACGATCACGACCGAAGCTTGTAACGCATACTACGAATTTGGCAAAAAACTGCCAGATGGGTTGTGGGAACAAGCATTGACTGCCATGAGTGAAGTTGAACGCACCGTGGGACGCAAGTTTGGCGACCCTGCCAATCCACTGCTCGTCTCGGTCCGTTCAGGTGCTCGTGAATCAATGCCAGGCATGATGGACACGGTATTGAACCTTGGTTTGAACACCGCTACCATCAAAGGGTTGGCCGATCAGACCGGCAATCCTCGCTTCGCAGCCGACGCATATCGCCGGTTTGTACAGCTGTTCGGCAAAATCGTGTTGGGTGTAGACGGTGAAAAGCTCGAGCATGTGATGAGCCATGCCAAGGGCAAAAATCGCACCGACAACGACCTCACGACAGAAGAACTGCAGTCAATCGCCGCTGAATTCAAAAAAATCATCAAGGCCGACACTGGACACGACTTCCCCGAAGATCCACACCAGCAGTTGCAGATGGCCATCATGGCTGTGTTCAACTCGTGGATGGGCCGTCGCGCCATCGATTACCGCCGCATCGAAAAGATTCCTGACAACATCGGTACAGGCGTCAACGTGCAGACCATGGTGTTCGGCAACATGGGCGAAACCAGCGCCACTGGCGTAGCCTTCACACGTAACCCGGCCACCGGTGAAAACGACATGTTCGGTGAATACCTGATCAACGCCCAAGGCGAAGACGTCGTCGCCGGTATCCGCACTCCAATGCCTATCGCCCAGATGGCCAAAGACTTGCCCGCATCCCACAAAGAATTCCTCGGGATTGCCCGCAAGCTCGAAGCCCACTACAAAGACGTGCAGGACGTGGAATTCACCATCGAGCGCGGTCGCTTGTGGATGCTCCAAACCCGCAACGGCAAGCGTACCGGTATGGCCGCTGTGCGCATCGCCGTGGACTTGGTCGAAGAAGGCGTCATCGACAAGAAGACGGCCCTCAACCGCGTCAAGCCCGAAATGCTCAATCAGTTCCTTTTCCCAATCGTCGACGCCAAAGTCGCTGCTGGCACTGCCAAGCTTGCAACTGGTCTGGCCGCCGGTCCTGGCGCCGCGAGTGGCAAAGTCTGCTTGGATCCCGATCGTGCCGCCGAATGGGCCGAAAAGGGTGAGAAAGTCATTTTGGTACGCACCGAAACAGCCCCCGAGGACTTCCACGGCATGGTGGCATCAGATGCCATCTTGACCGCTCGTGGTGGTCTGACCAGCCATGCCGCCGTGGTTGCCCGCCAAATGGGTAAGTGCTGTGTGTGTGGTTGTGGCGACATTGACATCAACTACGCCAAGGGTGAGTTCAAGGTCGGCGATATTACCGTCAAAGAAGGTGACTTCATCACCGTCGATGGGCATAGTGGCACCGTATACAACGGCCAAATCAAGACCAGCGAATCCGAAGTAATCCAGGTCATTCGTGGCACACTCAAACCCGAAGAGTCCCAACTCTATGGCTACTTCGCCAAGTTCCTCAGCTGGGCTGACGAAGTACGCACCCTCGGTGTGCGCGCCAATGCCGACACCCCCACCGACGCCCGCGTCGCCCGCATGTTCGGGGCCCAAGGTATCGGCCTGTGCCGCACCGAGCACATGTTCTTCGAAGGCGATCGCATTGACGCAGTGCGCCAGATGATTGTCGCTTCGTCGCTTGCAGAACGCAAAGCTGCCCTGGCCAAGATTGAGCCACTGCAACAGAGCGACTTCGAAGGCTTGTTCACCGAGATGGACGGGTACCCGGTCACCATCCGTACCCTCGACCCACCGTTGCACGAATTCTTGCCCCATGGCGACGCCGAAATCGACGCCTTGGCGCAGAAGATGGGCATCGAGTCAGCAGACCTCAAGAGCAAAGTACATGCCTTGTCAGAAGCCAACCCCATGTTGGGCTTCCGCGGTTGCCGCTTGGGCATCGA
>CAZIKU010000020.1:7416-31872 GCA_964539815.1 uncultured Klebsiella sp.
CGAAATCACCGAGATGCAGGCACGCGCCATCTTCCGGGCTGTCGTCGCCGTCAAAAAGCGCGGCATCACCGTGTTGCCTGAAGTCATGATTCCATTGGTCGGCGATGTCAGCGAGCTCAAAAAGCAGAAGGAAATCGTCAACCGTGTGGCCGCTGAAGTCAAAGCAGAAAGTGGCATCGAGTTTGAGTACCTCGTCGGTACCATGATCGAGTTGCCTCGCGCTGCCTTGACCGCCAACAAAATCGCCGAAGAAGCCGAGTTCTTCTCATTCGGTACCAACGACTTGACCCAGACCACCTTCGGTATGAGCCGCGACGACGCTGGGCGCTTCTTGCCAAAGTACGTCGAGCAAAAGCTCTTGCCCGAAGATCCCTTCCAGGTCCTCGACCAAGAGGGTGTCGGTCAGTTGGTCGAAATGGGCGTCAGCCGTGGCCGGAGCACCCGTGCCAACCTCAAAACAGGCATCTGTGGCGAGCATGGTGGCGAGCCAGCTTCGGTCAAGTTCTGTCACCGCGCAGGTCTCAACTACGTCTCATGTAGCCCATACCGTGTGGTTATCGCACGCTTGGCTGCTGCACAAGCCGTCCTTGAGGGTGCCAAAAAGTAACACACCACACGACGAGCCCTCCCACAACAGTGTTGTAGGAGGGCTCGTTTTGTTGTAGCTTTGAACGCTACGTCCAAAGTGCCTGAATGATGTTGAAGTACAATGGAATACCGACCACGATGTTGAACGGGAACGTCACTACGAGTGCCGCCCCCAAATAGAGACTTGCATTGGCCTCAGGAATAGCATGCCGCGCAATTGCTGGCAACACGATATATGACGCACTCGCAGCGAGCACCACGAGCAACAACGTATCGCCTGCGTTCATCCCAAAACCAAAGGCGAGTGCCATAGCGATTGTAGCCGACACCAAAGGCATAAACAAGCCAAATGGAATCAACGCCAGGAACTCACGACCGAGTTCGCGGCCACGACGCACCACGGTCAACCCCATATCAAGTAAAAAGAATGCCAGAATGCCATTGAAGATTGCACCAGTAAATGGCTCCATAACCTTTTTACCATCGACACCCACAATCAAACCAATGATTAGACTACCAAGCAACAACAAATTCGGTCCTTCGCGGAAGGCGTCACGAATCAGCGGTGCCAGTGGCATGACCTGTGATGCGTTCACCTGTTGACGTGCACGATTGGCCAACACGAGCGCCATGATAATGGCAGGCGACTCCATCAAAATCATCACTACCGTCATATATGGCGCATACACGGTACCACGCTGTTCTAAAAATTGTGTCGCAGTGATAAACGTCACCGCACTCACTGATCCATAGGCTGCAGCAACAGCCACTGCATCAAATGGTCCGAAAAATCGTTTGAGGTATTGCAATGCAATAATCGGAATCAGACACGCCAGCAGCATACCGCATGTAATTGCCACAATCAACGGCCAGCCAAACTCACTGAGCGATAGGGCAACTCCACCTTTAAATCCTTGGGATAGCAATAAGTACAATGAGAAGAAATTTGCCATCGCACCTGATATTGCGAGATCCGAACGAAGCAACGCAATCACACATCCCAAAAAGAAAAACAAGACTGGAGGATTCAGCAGACTATGAAACGTGTCCATGTCACTCCTTGTTGCCACAATAACTTCAAAAGTATAATGAAAAACATGCTACGTAGCAATATTTTCTCTTATCTTTTTTATATGAAAAATAACGAAATAAACGATTGATTCAGGGAAAGTTTAGTGGAATCTTGTATAATGTCACAAGTGAAAAGAAAGGACTGACTCCATGTCATCACCACAGGGACAAGTTACTACGATTGCCTGCCCAAGTTGTCAGACACCACTGCGTGTCCAGATTACGAATATTATTGATGCAGATGCACAGCCGCAACTCAAAAGCCTGCTGCTCGGCGGGCGATTGAACTCCGGTACGTGTCCGAGTTGTGGCACACCCGTTGCATTGGCTGCTCCGTTGGTTTATCACGACATGGGGAAACAGTTTTGTTTCGTACATATTCCACAGCAACTCCTGGCGAGTGCCAATGCCAACGAAATCGAAAAATTCGTCGGTAGCGTCACCAATATGCTCATGAATGCACTACCACCCGACGCCCCCAAAGGCTATTTGCTCGCACCGAAACGATTTCTGACAATGCAGACACTCATTGAGGCTGTATTTGAAGGTGACGGTATCACCAAAGAAATGCTCGACACACAACGCAAGCGCGTAGAACTAATTAGCGCAATGCTCGATGCAATGCAGAATGGTGATGCGGCGCTCTACGAAGTCATGCAGAAAAACAGCACCGCCATTGACGAAGAATTCACTAATACGTTGAACGCCTTCATCGAGGCAAGCCAAATGAATGGCGACCCACAGGGGATTGCGCTATTGAGTCAACTACAATCCAAGCTTGCACAGTTTGCCGGTGGTGAAGCCACATTCGCGTACGAACAAATGATTGAACAACTGCTGAATGCTGCCGACGATGACGCACGCAAAGCAATTGTGATAACCAATCAAGATGTGGTCGACTATACGTTTTTCGACATTATCAAAACGCGTATCGAAGCCGCACAGAGTGTGGGAAATGATCAGCTGGTTGCAGAATTGACCCACATCCAAGAGTTCGTGGTCACTGTCTATCAACAACTCCAAGCAGACCTCGAACAGGCGTTCATCAAAGCCGGCGAAACACTCGACGCCGTCTTCGGTGCCGAAGATCTCGACGCTGCGTTGCGCGCACATGTTGCCAATCTCGATGATGTCTTTGTCAATCTTGTGGCTGGCCAGATCACAATGGCCGAACGCGCCGGCGATGCAGAAACGGTGGCACGCTTGATGCAAATAGCCGAGCGTACTCCGCAGATTATCGAATCTGCATTAAGCCCTGAAGATCGCGTGGTGAATGCACTCCTCAGCGCAGAAAATCCAACAAAGTATATCCGCGAGAATATAGGCGATATCACAGGAGCCGTCGTAAAACGCCTCAACGAAACCGCAGAAGAACTCACCGGCAAAGGAAAAACTGAGGAAGCAGAACGTGTCCGGCGCATCGCTCGCGAAGCTGGCGCAATGCTCTTTTAGCAGATGATGCGCTATCACGCACGGCCATATGACCCAGCGAACGACGACTTTGCGATGGTACTCCGTTTCACATCACGGATGGTCATCCAACAAACGCCATACCATGTCTGCCTACCCGGAGATATGGCATGGTGGCGCAGTGCCACGCCAGATGACAGTGCACTCGCTCATTTATTACTCTGGTACTGCAATGAGACACTCTTTGGCTGGTCGTGGCGTAACGATACACAAGTTGATAGCGTCATAGATAGCTGCGAACCGATGCTGTGGCAAGCGATTGTTTCATACTATGCCAACACCTATCCAGATATCGCCTTGTGGGCATACGACAAACAACCACAACGCGGCGCCGTACTCGCGACACATGGATTTGTCGCATGCGCAGATTCACTCAACCTCAACAGTATGGCAACTCAGCATGCACCTCGCTTCAGCATGCCTGAAGGGTGGCAGGCATGTGTCCTCGGTGAATCGGATATTCCGTCACGAGTGATGGCACAGCGAAGCGCATTCCAGAGTACCAAAATGACTACAGCCCGCTATGACTTCGTACGCAGCCACCCCGGATACACGGCGCAATGGGACATGGTGGCCAAAAATAGCTCCGGAGAAGTTGATGCGTTTTGTATCGTTTGGGTCGATGCTGAAAGTCGATTCGCATTATTCGAACCCGTTGGCTGTCGCCAAGCGCATCACCGCAAAGGTATCACGCGCGGATTAATCAGCTACACGCTCCACCAACTTTATGCAGCAGGGATCACACAGGCTAGTGTGATGAGTGATGGCAGACCACATAATCCGGCACAGTACTTGTACGAGTCATGTGGGTTTACGTGGATAGATACACTGCGAATGTGGCATCGGGCACGCTCATAGGCATCGTGGTATAATTCCTCTAATTGATTCTTTATTTGGAGACCTGAAATGAACCTATGGCATGAATTAGACCCCGGCCCGAGCTGGCCTGAAGTCATCCATGTAGTGGTAGAGATTCCCAAAGGTTCGCGCAACAAGTACGAATTCCACAAGCGCACTGGCGCGTTCAAACTTGACCGTGTATTGTACTCTGCAGTGCACTACCCGGGTGATTACGGCTTTACTCCTCAGACGTTTTATGATGACGAAGACCCTCTCGACGTATTGGTAATGACCAATTTGCCCACCTTCACCGGCTGTATCGTAGAAGCCCGCCCAATCGGCATGTTCCGTATGCTAGACCGTGGCGAGCACGATGACAAAATTCTCGCAGTGCTTCATTACGACCCGTTTTTCCAGGGATACACCGACTTTACCCAGCTCCCAAGCCACTACATCCGCGAAGTCGAACACTTCTTCACCGTCTACAAAGACCTCGAAGGCGGGCGTGTCGAGCCACTCGGATGGGAGAATGCGGAAGTCGCCAAAGACCGTGTTCGATATTCTGTCAACAAATACTGGGATATGCGCGCCGGTCGCGTTGCCAAATCATCTGGCATGTGAGGTGCACTCTGACGTTGCCAACTGCATTCGAACACGACCAGCGTACCGCATATTCTGCCGGTGGCATCATCTACCGCGGATTACCGCACCATGTCGAAATAGCCATGATTTCCACACCCAACGGTAAACGCTGGGGACTTCCCAAAGGGCATATTCGGCGCGGTGAAACAGCTGAAGCAGCTGCGATCCGCGAAATTGCAGAAGAAACAGGCTTGCACGGGATTGTAGAACAGCACCTCACCACCGTGGAATATTGGTTTCGTGTGCATTCACTGCGCATTCACAAGTATGTCGACATCTTTCTTGTGCGTTATGTGCATGGTGTACTCACTCCACAACAAAGTGAAGTTGATGATGCACGTTGGGTAGCACTTAGCGAGGCAGTCCACAAAGCCAGCTTTCAACGTGAACGCGATGCACTCCTCATGGCTGCGACTCTGCTCCAACGATAACAATGCACTCAATGACGACGGGGGCGTGCGCAATGCGCACGCCCCCGTCGTCGTACTATCAATTAGTCGACCGAACTGCCACCACGCAACGTTGCTCCCAGCAAATCACGATTCAAGCGTGCAATGAAGTGCAACCCGATTTCTTTGGGACACGCAGCCGAACATTCACCGATATTGGTACATCCACCAAAACCTTCTGCATCCATCTGCGCCACCATATTGAGGACACGCTGCTGGCGTTCTGGTTGTCCTTGTGGGAACAAGCCAAGATGACTCACTTTGGATGCCGTGAAGAGCATCGCTGAAGCATTGGGACATGCGGCCACACATGCGGCACAACCGATACACTGCGCAGCGTCAAACGCCATGTCAGCAGATTCTTTGGCAACAGGAGTTGCATTTGCATCTGGAGCACTACCCGTGTTGGCCGATATATAGCCACCTGCTTGGATGATGCGATCAAATGCGCCACGGTCGACCACGAGATCACGTAACACGGGGAATGCCTTGGCACGCCACGGTTCCACGGTGATAGAATCACCATCCTTGAATTTGCGCATGTGCAACTGACACGTTGTAGTTGCCACTTGCCCACCGTGCGGTACACCGTTAATCACCACGCCACACGACCCACAAATACCCTCGCGGCAATCATGATCGAATGCAACCGGCTCCTCACCTTTGGCCATGAGCTGTTGGTTGAGGATATCGAGCATCTCCAGGAATGACATGTCGGGAGAGACATGATCAACCTGATATTTCACCATCTTGCCCGCACTGGCAGTGTTTTTTTGGCGCCAGACATTGACAGTCAACTTCATCGTCTACTCCATTCACACTACTTATAGCTACGTTGGGCCAGCTTGATGTTCTCAAATTCCAGGGTCTCGCGGTGCAGAATCGCCGCACTCGGATCGCCATTGTGCTCCCAAGCTGCAACATAACAGAAATCATCATCGTTGCGCAACGCCTCACCATCAGGCGTCTGACTTTCTTCGCGGAAGTGGCCGCCACACGATTCCGAGCGGTTCAGTGCATCCAAACACATCAACTCGGCGAGTTCGATAAAGTCAGCGACACGTCCGGCTTTCTCGAGTTCCTGGTTGAGTTCATCGCCGCTCCCCAAGACGCGCAAATCACTCCAGAACTGTTTACGCAATTCAGGAATGCGTTGCAGCGCATAGCGCAGTCCGGCATCAGTACGCGACATACCACAGTACTCCCACATGATTTTGCCCAACTCGCGATGGAACGAATCTACGGTGCGGGTTCCTTTGATGTCGAGGATGCGCTGATTGAATGACGTCACGTTCTGTACTGCTTCTTGGACGGCAGGATGGGTACCATCAACTTTGTTCAATCCACCTTGTGCCAAGTAATTACTGATTGTGGCCGGCAACACGAAGTAGCCATCTGCCAGTCCTTGCATCAAGGCACTGGCTCCAAGGCGATTCGCACCATGGGCAGAGAAATTTGCTTCCCCACCCACGAACAACCCGGGAATTGTCGACATTAAATTGTAGTCGACCCACAATCCACCCATCGTGTAGTGCACAGCTGGATAGATGCGCATCGGCACTTTATATGGATTCTCGCCAGTAATACGCTCGTACATATCGAACAAGTTGCCGTATTTCTCGCGGATGGTGGCTTCGCCGAGACGCTTGATTGCATCGCTGAAATCAAGATACACACCAAGCCCACCAGGACCAACACCACGTCCTTCGTCACAGACCGCCTTGGCTGCACGTGATGAAATATCGCGTGGCGCTAAATTCCCATAGCTGGGGTAGCGGCGCTCGAGGTAGTAATCACGCTCATTCTCGGGGATTTTGTCTGGGGATCGTGTGTCGCCGGGCTTGACTGGCACCCAAACACGGCCGTCATTGCGAAGCGACTCCGACATCAGCGTCAACTTGGACTGATGGTCACCACTTACTGGGATACATGTCGGATGAATTTGTGTGTAACACGGGTTGGCAAAGAATGCACCACGCTTGTGCGCACGCCACGTTGCCGACGTGTTACATCCTTTGGCATTGGTCGACAAATAAAAGACGTTGCTATAGCCACCAGTTGCCAACACGACTGCATCCCCGAGGTGGTATTCTATCTTGCCATCGACCATATCACGAGTGACAATCCCACGCGCGCGACCGTCGATAATAATCAAATCGAGCATTTCGGTGCGCTCGTTCAAATCAACGTTACCCTCTGCTACCTGGCGGCTGAGTGCCTGGTACGCACCAAGGAGCAACTGTTGTCCTGTTTGCCCACGCGCGTAAAACGTACGTGACACCTGTGCACCACCGAACGAACGATTGTCCAAGTACCCACTATATTCACGTGCAAACGGCACCCCTTGTGCCACACATTGATCAATGATGTTGACGCTCAGTTCTGCCAAACGATACACGTTGGCTTCACGGGCACGGAAGTCGCCACCTTTGATCGTGTCATAAAAGAGGCGATACACGCTATCACCGTCGTTCCGGTAATTTTTCGCAGCGTTAATACCACCCTGAGCCGCAATGCTATGTGCACGCCGGGCACTGTCCTGATAACAGAACGCCTTGACTCTATAGCCCATCTCGGCCATAGTAGCAGCCGCAGCTCCACCAGCCAAACCTGTCCCCACCACAATCACGGTGTATTTGCGACGATTGGCCGGATTGACGAGCTTCATCTCGAATTTATGCTTTTCCCATTTTTTCTCGATTGGTCCCGCAGGAATGCGTGCATCCAAACGACTGTCGGTATAGACCACAGCGCTCCGCACATCAACTGATGGCTTCGTTTCGGTTGTCATTGTATCCACTCCACATCTGCTACGATGCTACTTGACGATGCCTAAGAGAACAATCACGGGCACACTCGCAAAGCCGAGAAACAACCCAACACCAGACAGCACGGCAATCCCACGAAACAGTTTGTCGTTGCGGCGATTGTTCAGTCCAAGTGTCTGCATGGCACTCCACACACCATGATAAAGATGTGTCCCAAGTGCAGCCACTGCCAGAATGTACACGGCGGCAGCGGCAGGTTGCGTGGTAAAACCGAGTACCACGTTGTGGTACGGGTCACCTTCCACAAATTGTGGATGGGCAGCACCCAAGGTAAAGTGCATGAGGTGATAGATCACAAAGAAAAAGATTGCCACACCACCCCAGCGCAACGTCAACGAAGCAAAACTCGCCTGTTTGCGCTTGACTTTTTGGTATCCAACGGGTCGACCTGCGCGATCAATGCGGGTGAGCTGGATTGCAGCTGTCACATGCGCCACCAACGAGACAGAGAGCACGATGCGTATCAACCAGAGGATTGTCCCTGCAGGGAGAGCAGGCTCACCAACAACACGTAAAAAGTGCGAATAGGCGTTGAAACCTTCTGGGCCCTCGAGGATTTTGAGGTTTCCAATCATGTGCACAATCACAAACCCGTACAGGATGATTCCTGTGACCGCCATGATTGCCTTTTTTCCAATCGTTGAACGATACAGAGTTGTTGCAGCCACCATACGTCGTCCTTCTTTTGCGTCGCCCCGAATGAGCATCCGATAAAGCGACTGCGATTATACTCGAATTTCATCAGTCTGTCGAATAAAATGCACCACACCGATGCATACAAAGACGTATTTTATGCCTATGGTATGCTAGTGAAATGAAAACGCACTTTCGCTTGCTTCAATCACTTTTGGCGGTGTGTATCATCACCATGCTACTCATGACGCTGATTACACAGCGTTCCGCTACACAGTCACTTATACCACCTCACGCGCATGTAGCACCACGCAACCTCAAAGCAGGTGTGCATACCCGTCTGACTGGTATTGCGGATGCGCAGTATGTTGCAACCCAACTCAATCTCGTCGCTGCCATGGGGACTCCGTGGATTGTCGATCTCTTTCCGTGGGCATATGCACAACCACGCTCGGCATACGGCTACGATTGGCGCGGCTTCGATATGCTCATTGACAATGCGCATGCACGTGGATTACGCATCATTGCGCGCTTGGACATCGTCCCAGCGTGGGCCAGACCCGTTGGCAGCAGCGACCGCCTTCTTTTACCGCAGCGGTATTCGGCATATCGCGATTATGTCGTTGCATTTGCCCAACGCTATCACAATAGGGGTGTGTCTCACATCATCATCTGGAACGAGCCAAATCTGCGCTTCGAATGGGGTGGGCGAACACCAGATCCCCGTGCATACGCCGCACTGCTTGCGACCGTATACCCTGCGGTTAAGGCAGTTGCACCCGAAATGACGGTGATTGCAGGGGCGTTGTCACCAGGACCATCGATTGGTGATAATGCAGAAGTGAGATTAGGGGATGAAGCATACACCGTACAGTTTTTTGATGCTGGTGGTGGTAACTATATCGATGCTTGGGGCGTACATGCCTATGGAGGACAAAACCCAGCTGACGACGCACCTGCGTGGTCAAAAGTCAACTTCCGCAGAACAGAACTCATTCATGAATTAGTATCGCGTTATGTCGATGTGCCACTGTTCATCACCGAAGGTGGCTGGAATGATGCCAGTCGCTGGCAACTCGCAGTCACACCAGCCCAACGTATCCGTTGGAGCAAATCAGCGTACGTGATTACTCGTACCTGGCCCTGGGCCGATGTATTTGCCATGTGGCAATTCGGTCTGCCCGCACCCACACGGACGTATCACGATGGCTGGAACATCGTCGCGAGCGACGGCACACCACGCGCCATCTACACCGAGTTACAAGCACTATTGAGTCAATCTGCAGCCGACAATCCCTGACGTCAAATGCTCACTGCGTGATTATTCTTTGACCCAGAAAATCTCAGCTTCATCATCGAAGTCGTCATCTTCCCATGTTTCAATATGTGGCTCTTCGTCCACGGGGACTGCCAGCATCGTCTGTGGATCGGGAATAGATTGACGACGTTTCTTTGGCTTCGGATCGTTGGGATCACGTTCAACACGACCTCTGAAGACGATTTTGATAGGTGTACCGATATACCCAAATTTCTCGCGAAGCTTGTTTTCGAGATAACGTGCATAGCCCCAGTGAATCATCTGTGCATCATTGGCAAAAAACAAGAATACCGGAGGATTAATTTGTGGTTGTGTAGCATAGTAAATGCGCAAATGTGCACCGACTTTGATTGATGTCGGTGGATGCTCAAACAACGCTTGACGAAGTAGTGCATTGAGCTGCGATGTCGATACACGTTTACGACGTTCTACTGCAACCTTCATCGCTGTAGGCAATACCTGATCGACACGTTGCCCTGTCTTGGCCGAGATAAAAATCAGTGGTGCATACGGGATAAATTTAAATGCCTCACGCACACCTCGTGTGAATGCATTAAAAGTCGTATCATCTTTGATGATAAGGTCCCATTTATTCACCAAAATAATCACACCCTTGAGTTGCTCGAGAATCATGCCCGCAATATGCGTATCTTGGGCAGTGACACCCTCTTCGGCATCAATGAGCAAAATAGCTATATCGGACCGCTCAATGGCACGCATGGTGCGCAAGACACTGTGTTTTTCAACACCAGGCTCGACTCGCCCACGACGGCGCACACCCGCAGTATCAATCAACATGGCCGATGCACCATCAATTAAAATGGGTGTATCGATGGCATCTCGCGTTGTCCCTGGCACCGACGAGACCACACTCCGCTCGCTCCCAACCAAGCGATTGAGCAACGACGATTTACCGACGTTGGGGCGACCAACTAATGCGATTCGCACCGTTTCATCATCATTCACTTCTTCGATTACCGGCATCAACTCTGTCAATGCGTCAAGCACGTCACCGGTACCAATGCCATGATACGCACTCATGGGGATGGGGTGACCGAGATTCAGCGCATAAAATTCGACGGCATCGAGGTTACGTGCCAGGCTGTCTGATTTATTTGCCGCCAAAATAATCGGCTTGTTCGAGCGGCGCAACAAAACCGCGACTTCGTCATCGGCAGCTGTAATCCCTGCCACAATATCAACCACAAAAATGATGATATCTGCTTCTTCGAGGGCAATTTTGACCTGAGCACGCACTTGGCGGGCAATTTCGACTTGCGGGGTGCCCGTGGTCAAATCGTCGTGTTCGAACAACAAACCGGCAGTATCGACGACGGTAAACGTACGCCCATTCCACTCACAATCGCCATAGAGACGATCACGTGTTGTGCCTGGCAAGTCTTCGACGATGGCTTTACGTTGGCCAATCAGACGATTAAAAAACGTCGACTTCCCCACATTGGGGCGGCCAACGATTGCCACAATCGGTTTCATTCTTATCCCTTCACATCGGCGCGAGCCAACCCTTTGACAATGCGCACGACTTCCTCTGGCTCTCCGGCCAGCATAACTGCAACCCCACTTGCCTCGGCGATATCGGCAAGGGTCATATTATCGATAGTTTTCTCGCCTTTATGGTCAAACATGACCCGTGGCAACAAGGCACGCGTAACTCCAGCGGCTTTGAGTACTGGGATTACATCCTGGGCCATCAACAAACCAGAGACAGTCACTGTTTCACCAAAGAATTGGTTGACCACAGGAATCAAAGTGGCATGCAAATTGGTCACGCAATTGAGGCGATCTACGATCGTCTGTAACGTCGGTGCGATGAGCGTGCCACACACGATTCCCAGATCACGCGCTTCAGGCAACTGTGCCGGCAATCGTTTGCTGTGCTTGGTCCAGTTATCCAAGAAATCACGCGTCATGCCGACACCATTCGAATATTGTGGCATGTCTGCATAGCGCTGCATTGGTGGTACTGGCAGATTACTCAAGAGGTAAAATTCATCGGATGGATGCACGAGTGCCGTGCCATGGTCAGCCAAGAAGCGTGTCTGGTATGTTTCAATGATTGCAACAACGCGCGCGGCTTCTTCGCTCGTGTAGACTCGCATAGGCACGTCCGTGGCTGCACCCAAACGAGAACAGAATCCCAAATCCTCGGCCTTGACTGCCTGATTCCAAAGTGGCTGTCGTTCCCAGTTCGCATCAATCCATTCCGGTGTTTCGTGGATTTCAATGGCCGTACGAATACTCTGGGGGCGTTTACCTTCGAATCGATACTTGGTCAACCCAACAGGCACCACCGCAATCGATTGCACCACTGGATACAGTGCCGCCAAATCACGAATACTTTGATGTAAGAGTTGTCCATCGTTGATATCGGGCATTGCCACAATTTGTGCATGCACACTGATGCCCATATTACCGAGTCGCTGAATTTGTTCGCGGACATCCGGGACATCGACTTTGCCGAGCAATACTGCTCGCGCTGCTCGATCAGTGGCGTGTACTGAGATGTATTGGGGTGACAAGCGTTGCTGTTCAATACGTTGCCAATCATCCTCAGATAAATTGGTAAACGTGACAAAATTACCATACAAAAAGCCGAGACGATAGTCATCATCTTTCAGGTACAGCGTTTTGCGCAACCCCTTGGGCATCTGTGTCAAGAAACAGAACGGGCACTTGTTGTTGCATGTACGCAACCGATCAAATAATGGTTCGGTGAATTCAATCCCGAGATCATCATCGTCGTCTTTTTCGATTTCGTATATCAGCGTCTCACCACCGCGCACGACTTCAAGTTCAACAAGTTCGTTTGAAATATAGAACCGATAATCGATGGCATCACGCAGACGCTGGCCATTCACAGACACCACGACGTCCCCAACTTGCAGCCCGGCAGCCATGCCAGTACCGTGGGGGAGCAGTTCTGCTATTTCACCGCCGTGACCGGTTATTTTTTGTAAATCAGGTTGGTATTCCATCGCCTACGCGTTCACTATGCTATACTTATCTTTGGCATTATACCACGTTGGCGTCAGCGAGGGAGGAAACGTCGTGCGCGCCTTGTTTCTTGCAGTTTGTGCAACGACGTTGTTGCTCGCACTCTTTGACCAAAAAATAGCGATTCCAAGCGCCATTACCACTGCATCAAGTGCATTGGTTGCACCATACCTCGGGCAACCGAGTGGCTATGTCCGTCCATCAGTGACACAAGTCGTCCAACAAAAGCAACAATTACTATTGACACTGGCCCGGTTGCATAATCACCCACGCCTCACCAAACTAACTGACCAAGAATTCGCTGCCATCATGGTTACCATTCTCTACACCGAACAACTCGGATGGCTTGAGGATGCAATTCCCTCGATTCGACCACTGACTCCACTCTATCAGGAGGCACAAGCGGTCAGCAATGACTACTTGGGCACCAACTTCAGTGTTTGGCCTGCGAATCTGCGCCCATCCGTCGTAGACGAAATCCTCTCCCAAGACATTCCTCAGGTTGGGCATACCGAAATGCTCCTACTAATCCCACGTCGCATGCAGCATGTCGAGTATGCCAACACACTTGCGCACAACGATGACACCGCATTTGCACTCCTCGCTGCGAATCTCGAACGGGGCATCTTGCGTGCACAACATGAGCATGTGCCCATTACCTGGAAAACACTCCTCGCCTGGCATAATGCAGGCATCGTCAATCCTACGCAGATCGCCCAGAATCGCTCATTACAACACTACCTGCAACGCGCCACCGTGTATCGCGCCCAGGCAATTGCACTGTATCGCGACGATGTCGCATGCCTCAACCCTTCATTTGCACAACAATCATTCACACGGTCGATGACACACTAAATCCCTCCTGTCATCTGACAGGAGGGATTACAGGAACGTAGGTTACTTGGCGCTATGACGGCGTGCTTGCCAGTATTCGTATACCATCGGCAACAGCGAAATCACTACGATTGCCAAGGCAACAAGTTCAAAGTTGTCTTGGACAAACTGCAGATTCCCAAAGAAATACCCGGACCAAATGAACAGCGTCGTCCAAAGAATACCACCAGCCACGTTGTAGGTCACAAAGACTTTGTAGTCCATGTTGGCCATACCTGCAACAAATGGTGCAAAGGTGCGCACAATTGGCGTAAATCGGGCCAACACAATCATTTTGGCACCATGTTTGGCATAGAAATCTGTGGTGCGTTCAATATGCTCTTTTTTGACAAACGGGAGATTCCAATCAAGGATGCGCATGCCGACCCGTTGACCAATCGCGTAATTGACTGAGTCGCCAAGGATTGCGGCAATGGTGAGAATAATATAGAGCACTAATGGATTCAATCCAGCACTCGGATCTGCGGCAATCGCACCTGTGGCAAACAAGAGCGAATCCCCAGGCAGGAATGGCGTGATGACTAACCCTGTTTCGCAGAAAATAATCAAAAACAAGATGGCATTGGTCCACCACCCGTACGTTGCAGTGATCTCTTTCAGTGACTCATCAATATGCAACACAAACGCCAACAATTCACGAATCCACTCCATAACAATCCCTTTCTATGCTTCCCATGGCCGATAATCATACGTTTGATGACGGAAATATGTGTTGAACAACTCGGCGTAGTGCCCGCCTTTGGCGAGCAGTTCATCGTGGTTCCCTTGCTCAATAATATCGCCGTTTTTGAGTACCAAGATACGGTCGGCAGTACGCACTGTTGATAAACGGTGCGCAATCACAATACTCGTACGACCACGCATCACCACATCGAGACCTTCTTGGATTTGATGCTCAGTAAACGGATCAATACTCGCCGTTGCTTCGTCGAGGAAGAAAATCGATGGGTTGCGCAACAAGACACGGGCAAGTGCCACAAGTTGGCGTTGCCCAAGTGACAACCGACTGCCACGCTCGCCGACATCGCTGTTGAGTCCATCCGGCAAGTCATTTATCCAATCACCATTATCAAGCGACTTTGCCGCATTCAAGACATCTTCGTCACTTGCTTCTGGGCGACCATATCGGATGTTTTCCATCACATTGCCTGAAAAAAGGAAGGGCACCTGCGGTACCAACCCCGTATGGCGGCGATAATCTGCCAAATCAAGTTCACGAATGTCTTGTCCATCCACAATAATGCGACCAGACTGGAATTCATAAAAGCGCAACAAGAGCTTGATCAAGCTAGACTTCCCAGCACCTGTATGGCCGACGATGGCGATTTTTTCACCTGAGCGGATATGCAAACTGAAATCGCGTAACACGACGCTCTCGGGATTATATGCAAATTGCACATGCTCGAATACCACATCTCCATGCATATCATGCACCGGCAGATTGTTGGTCTGGACAACACGCGACTCTGCATCCATTAATGCAAAGACACGCTCACTTGCTGCCAAACCGAGCTGGAATTGACTCCAAAACGAAGCAATACTCGTCAATGGAAAGAAAAACAAGCCGACACTCTGAATGAAGAGATACCAACTTCCAGGTGAGAGTGTTTCTGGCGTATTGATTGCTATTTGACCACCGATGTAAACCAAGATAACCAACGCTAACCCAGAAATGATATTGAGGACGGGCCAAATCGACCCAAACGTGATACTCTGACGAAGCTTGATACTATACTGCATCGCGTTAGTTTCCATGAATTCGCGATAAATCGTGGCCTCACGACGGAAACTTTTCGCAACACCAATTCCACTAACTGTTTCAGAGACCGCACTATTCACCATGGCACCTGCACGTTGTGACTGTTGGGTAGCGGTTCGGGCAACGCGACGGAAGACAAGTGCCGCAATAATGACAAGTGGTGACACTGCCAGCGTAATCCATGCCAATGTGGCATTCACAAAGAAGAGCGAAATCGTCACAACCATCACCAATAACAATTGACTCAGTAATTCAATCGTGAGGGTGACGACCGACGAAAAGTCTTGCGTATCAGAAAGCACACGGCTTACTACTTTGCCCGATGCAAATTCATCATAGAACGACATGTCACGCGATACAACCGCACGCATCGCATCTTGGCGCACCTGTAGGACGACATCACCAACCGCAATTGCCGTGTAGCGTTGACGAATGTAATTTACTAGCCAGCCCAAAACACCAAGGATAGTAATCACACCTGACCACAATAATGCAGTGAATCCATTTTCACCTTGTGACAGCTGATCGACACCACGCGAAATCAATATCGCTGATATCGATGGAAAACCAGCACCGATTGCAGTAACGACCGCTACAATCACCATGACGCGAAGATGTGGTCGAAAGTATGCGGCAATTCGTTTGATTAGTTCGCTGTCTTTATATTGACGGTCGTACGCTTCGGCGTCCAACCCATCAAGCACAAAACCCATGTCATTACTCCTCGTTTATACCGTTGCAGCGTGATCATCACGCACAAAAATTCGGCGATATGACTCACTTGTTTGCAGTAATTCTTCGTGTGTTCCTTGTGCCTCAATACGCCCACGACGTACAACTACAATGCGATCGGCCCAACGAATTTGCGCCAAGCGATGCGTAATCAACAATGTGGTACGCCCTTTGAGCACTTCATGCATTGCGCGTTGGATCTGATCTTCTGTTGCACTATCGATGGCACTCGTCGAGTCATCAAGGATGAGAATGCGCGGATTGGTAAGAAAGGCACGTGCAATTGCAATGCGCTGGCGCTGGCCACCTGACAATGTTACACCACGCTCGCCAACCATCGTATCGTACCCATCTGGAAATGATGTGATGAAATCATGTGCCTGTGCCTGCTTGGCGGCCCATTCGATTTGTTCACGTGAAACATCCTCACGTGCACCAAACGCAATATTTTCAGCAATCGTTTTTGAAAAAAGGAAGACGTCTTGTTCAATCATCGAAATCTGAGATCGCAATGAATCAAGATTCCACCGTTTGACATCGACGCCGTCGATACTCACACTCCCCGCAGTCGCATCATACGTACGGTTCACCAACCGCGTCAGCGTTGTTTTGCCAGATCCGGTCTGACCTACGATAGCGATTGTTTCGCCGGCAGATGCAGTAAAGCTGACTTCATTGAGAATTGAACCATCCACATAACCAAAGGAAACATTCTCAAAAACGATTTCCCCACGAACAACATGTGATTCACCACGTGGATTCTCGTCCATTTCTGTTTCGGTATTGATGATTTCCAAAATTCGCCGTGCACCTGCCAGGCCAAATTGCACCAGTGCAAACATGAACAACGAAATAAACGTCGGAAATTGAAACAACGTTACCAATGACAAAAACGCAATCATCTGCGCTGTAGTAATCATCCCAAGACTCTGCAACCAAACAGCATATCCAAACGAAATACCGATCATCAGACCATAGTACAACGCTGGCAGATAGCGTGCTTGAATTTCACCCTCTTGGACGAATAGATCACGGTAGCGCTTGGCCACATCATAAAATCGTGAGATTTCGAATTCTTCGCGAGCCGTTGCCTTGACTACTTCAATGCCCTGAATTGCCTCGTTGAGTCGAGCACTGACTTGCCCATATTGACCACGGAGCATCCCAGCAACTGGCCCAAGTTGTTTGCTATAGTTGTACAGACCCCATACAAGCGCAATAACGAACAACACTGGCACTGGTAACAACTGCCATTGCAAAAATGCAATTGCAACAAGCGGTGAAATAATCTGCGTCGTTGCCTCAATAATCAAACTAATACCTGGTGACACCATTAGGTTGAGCTGTGATACATCACCAGTAGCCGCTGCCATCAAATCACCGACGCGTTGGCGATTATGAAATGTCTGACTCTTGGAGAGCAAACTAATATACAATTCTTCGCGGGCATCGCGCTCAAGACGTGATGCGAGAATCTCACGGATCACAGTGTTGATCATGTCAACAACAGCAAAGACAACTCTGATTGCAAGCAAACCCAACGCGGCAGTTGCCAGATTAGCCACTGGACCACGTTGCTCGATTACTTCAAAGGCACGTTGTATTTGAAACGACGTATAGGTGAATGCCGAAATTGCAAACACTGCCAATACAATAAAACCGATTGGCAAATGTGGATATCGAAATGCGTGTGATAATACCCATCGGGCTGCCGACCGCCGATCGTAGGGATACTCGTTCCCCGTACGAAATTCTCGTAACACACCAACTCCTCTTGCTACACCTCAGTTTGATTTGCGTCGTACGTTGCGAAACAAATATCCTGTTACATCGTCGTATCTCCTTCGCCTAGATTGTACCATAGACGCTATTCTGTTGCTGAAAAGAGGAGTGGGTGAGAGCGATTGCTCTCACCCACCTGCAGAAGAAACCGGGTTGCCCCGGGAGGATTAGGGGGCGACGTGAAGTGTGAGTACTCCTTGCGGTGTACCGTGATGACCGCCGCGTTCACCACTTGATGTAACTAATATACCACAGACTTTGTGAATAAATATAAGAATTGCATAAGAATACGCTTATATCGGCAAATCATCAAATTATCATCATTTTAAATAAAACACACATTTGTGAATTTAAGTACCAAACATTGAACGCCAACGCGGATGACCACGTTGGCGTTGCAAAGCAGCTACTAGTACGCTTGATAATCGAACCCACGGATCATGCCACTACCGACGTCACCACGCAACCAAATATCGAGAATCTGCCCCGAAATAGCCGTCGGTGGCGGAATCTCTGGCATTTTGGCGCGGTCAAACCACTGTGCATCGGACAATTCTTCGGCATCAATTGCAATTTCACCCGACTTATATTGCGCCAGAAAACCGACCATGACCTGATGGGGAAATGGCCAGCACTGACTGCCGACATAGCGAATCTGCTGTACTTCGACACCGACTTCTTCACGTACTTCACGAGCCACACAGGCCTCAAAACTCTCGCCTGGCTCCGCAAATCCAGCGACCAAACTATAGCGATTCCCCCAACCCACTTTGGTGGTGAGTAATACACGATCACCATCATGAATAAGCACAATGATAGCAGGACTCACCGGCGGGAAGACTTCGTGCTTACACGGGTCGCAACGCAATCCCCATGTGTTGGGAATGCTACGGTATGCAGCACCACAGCGACTACAAAAGCGTGTCAGTGTCCGAAATTCGATTAACTGTTTGGCATAACTTGCCGCCATGACGACTTCTTGGCGTACACCAGCCACATTCATGAGGTTACGCAGATTCACCGTCTGCAACCCTTCGGACAGTTCGCAATCTGCAGCAACAATGGCGGCATGCACGGATATGTTGCCTTGGCGTCCGAGTGGGAAGTGCTGTGTGATGCCAATACTATGTGGTGCATGCGCCGTTCCTGCCAGCGGCTCAGCAGGTAGTTTCACATCAACCACGAATTCATCACCGCGCATGACATACCACACATGTTGGTTACCCGTTGGCAACTGTGGCGGATAACATCGAATAAACGCTTCCATAGCACTCCCCTTTGGTACTAGACGGCACTGTCATCACCTGGGCGATTAAACCAGCGAAAGAAAACAACAGTCAACACAACGAAGTAGACCAGACCACCTGGCAACCACATCAACAACCCAGCCAACTCTTGATCGGCTTGAGCTGACATCCCCCATGGTCGTGATACCGCATCATATGCCGGATAAATAATATACCCCGCAAATGTGAGCAGTGCACCGATAATTGTCGGTGGCAATGACATGAAGAAGAGATACAACATCAGAATACCAGGTGTCGACCGTGGCAACTCGGGTTGTTTGCTAAACACTGGCCACCAAGACAACACCGCCCCCACCGTGAACATGACATGCTCGAGTGCATGCGTATTGACATCGCGCACCGCCCGGTCGTAGTTGGCAGGTACATGCCACGCCACAAAGATAATGTTGAAAATCAAAAAGGCTGCAATTGGGTGCAATATAGCCTGCAGAATGGCACGCAATGATGGGTTGCGCATTGCCAGAGAACCAAGCGCTGGCGGAATGCTCAGGATCAATAGTGGCGGTACCAGAATAATTAGAATCAGATGCTGCACCATGTGCATCGTGAGCGATACCAGTGCCAATGTATCAATCGGTGACACAAGCGCCACAAAGAGCAAAAGCACCGCGAGCATGAAACGGTTTTTCATCAGTGGTGTGGCTTCTGGCACACCCCAACGTATTGATAATGGCCCCGTTAACACTTGATATGTCAGCGTCAAGAATAACAAACTGCTTAAAAGGCGAATGTCGAAATTCCATGCGTATAAATTCATGCGTCCCTCAATACCGACTAACTGTTATGTATTATATGTGTTTCTAAAAAACAAGTGCGCGCCACAGAATATCTGTGGCGCGCACTGCATATGACTCGCTAACCAGCAATGCCCACATGGTGTGAAAAGATATACAAAAATGCCAATACCATACTCACTGCGAAGGTGAATGGCACCACAAACACAAATTGGAAAATGCGCGCATCACCACGTAAATGCATGAAGTACATGATAACGCCTGCACCTTTTGCGATCATCAACACAAAGAGCAAAATCAGAAACGCCAAGTGACCAAATGCATCACGATAGACGAATGCTGCCACTTCGGCGGCTGTTACCACAGCCAAGACCGCCCCCACAATCCAATAAAACGATGTGCTATGTGACTCGTGATGCTCGTCGTGGTGCGCGACTGCTGTATCATGGTTTGCCATGGATTCCTCCTACTAAATGAGGTAAATCAACGTAAAGATACCAACCCACACCAAGTCAACAAAGTGCCAGTACAAGCCACCCAACTCGATGTCCATTGGATTCTCGGGTGAATCGGGGAAGCGTGACACCTTGACATACACGGCCAACAACCAAATGATACCAATCGTCACGTGCAACCCGTGGAAACCAGTCAGCACAAAAAACGTCACACCAAAAAGGCTCGGCACGATTGCAGTGGCATGTTCACCAGCTTCTTTGAGCTTGACGATTGACGGGTCGAGATTAAGACCAGACAAGGCTTGATATGCCTCATGGCTCAAGTGCATTTCGTACGATGGCGCAAGTTTCAAGCCCTCGTGATACAGATGCGTGAACTCATAAATCTGGCCGCCAACAAACGACGCACCCAACAAAATCGTCGCCATCTGCCAAAAGCGGAAGCGCTTCCAATCACGCGCCTTAGATGCAGCGAGTGCCAAGACCATTGTGAGTGAACTTGCCAACAACAACGTGGCCAGAATAGTCGTCAGTTCAATTGCCAAATAGCCGAGCCGTGGATCGAGATACTCAAGCACGCCGGCTTCGGTTAGTGTGTTGCTGGTACGCGCATAAAAGATTAAGTGGGTTACAATCAACGTCGCAAAGAACAACGTTTCAGAACCGATAAACGCCCACAAGCCGAGCTTGCGACTATCAACGCCCATCGAGCCAACAAGTGGCTTCTGGTGTGCTTCGCCGTGGTGTGCGTGACTCGCAGAACTACTCATGTATCCTCCTCAGTGTGGTGCGGTAGCAATAACTACCGCACCCGATACCATGTGTCCAATTAGTGGTGACCAAGATACGGCGAATCGCGACGCGAATCAACAACCCAACCACGAATCGCAGTAAAGACCATGACGATACCGATGGCAATGAAGGCATATGACGCCACACGCACCGGCAAACCAAAGACCGATTGATTGATGTAGATGAAGCCGAGTGCTGCAACCGTCAAACCAGCTGAAAGAATCATGGGCATATAGGTCAGCGTCGGCATGTGAATTTCTTTGGCACCTGGTGAATCTTCGTGCGAGTATTCATAGCGAATCTGCGACGGTGCACTCTTTTCACCATGATGATGATCTTCAGCTGCCGAGTGGGGATACTTGGCATCCCAAAGCGGACGGCGGCTTGTAACCGTAGGAATATGCAGGAAGTTGTACGACGGTGGTGGTGATGGAATCACCCATTCAAGGGTCGCAGCATCCCACGGGTCGTTGCTCGCAACTTCACCACTGCGCAGACTGGTCAGTACGTTGTAGATAAAGAGCAGGACTGAGAACGCCAGGAAGAAGGTACCAATTGTTTCGACGAAGTTCCAAAACTCCCAGCCCATCCCTGATTCGTACGTGTAGATACGTCGTGGCATGCCTTCGGTGCCGAGAATATGCATAGGGAAGAAAGTCACATTCATCGAGATGAGCATCAGCCAGAATTGCGCCTTGCCTAATGTCTCGTTGAGCATACGCCCTGTCATCTTGGGGAACCAGTAGAACGCACCTGCAAACAATCCCAAGATTGAACCACCAAACAACACGTAGTGGAAGTGTGCCACCACATAGTATGAGTCGGTTTGCTGCAAGTCAATCGGCGGTGAAGCCAACGTGATACCACTGATACCGCCGATGATGAACATCGAGATAAAGCCGATGGCATAGAGCATCGCCGTCGTCAATTTCACATTCCCACCCCACATCGTCGCAATCCAGTTAAAGATTTTGACACCGGTAGGAATAGCGATGACCATACTTGCTGCCGCAAAAAAGCCGTTGGCCATGGGGCCCATACCGACGCCAAACATGTGGTGTGCCCATACGATGAATCCCAAGAAGCCGATGCCAACACCCGAGAAGGCCACAAAGGAGTAACCAAAGATTGGCTTGCGTGAAAAGACCGGCAACACTTCGGAAATCATGCCCATGACAGGGAGAATCAAGATATACACTTCGGGATGACCGAAGAACCAGAACAGATGCTGCCACAGCACCGCATCACCACCAAGTGCGGGATTAAAGAATGCTGCACCGAACTGACGGTCAAACAACAACTGAATCGACGCAACTGTGAATGTCGGGAATGCGAAGATGAGGATGAAACTTACCACCAAGTTCATCCACACAAACAGTGGCATACGATTGATGGTCATCCCTGGGGCACGCATATTCAATACCGTGACGATGAAGTTCAACGCACCGGCAATTGACGCCACACCGGTCAAACCGAGACCGAGAATCCAGTAGTCGACCCCTTGACCCGGGCTAAATTGTGACTGCGTGAGTGGTGCATAAGCGAACCAGCCCACGTTGGTTGCACCACCCGTCAAGAAACTGAGGTAGAGCAAGAAGCCACCGCCCAAGAACAACCACACCGAGAATGCATTCAAGCGCGGGAAGGCCATGTCACGTGCACCAATCATGAGTGGCACGATGTAGTTACCGATACCCACGTTCATCGGCATGACAACCAAGAACACCATTGTGGTTGCGTGCATGGTAAAGAGCTGATTGTACAAGTCAGCACTCAAGAACGTATTGTTAGGAGTGCCCAACTGCACACGCATCAACATCGCCTCAATGCCGCCCACAACAAAGAATACGAAGGCACTGATGATGTAGATGATACCGATTTTTTTATGATCGACAGTTGCCAACCACGACCGCCACTGAAATGACTCAGTGGTGGACGCAGGAGCAGTCGAGAGTTTTTGCTCTGCTATTGCCATTACCTGACTCCTTATTTCTCTGCCGGAAGTGCAACTGACAACTTCATGCTGTCCAAATATGCGGCAAGGTCAGCAACTTCCTGGTCGGTCAAATAGCCTTTTTTGATGACGCGACCCATCAAGTTCCCTTGCTTGATTGCACTTGATTCATGCAACCACTTGCCCAAATTATCCACGGAATATGGCAGAATGGCTCCGCCCAGTGCAGTACGACTACCAACATACGTCAAATTCGGACCAATTTTGCCTTTGGCATCGGTACCACTAATAATGTGACACGTCGCACATTGCTTCTTGGCATCTGCAAATAACGCTGCACCACGTGCAATATCACCTGTCAGGCCCAACACTTGTACAGTACCAGTTTTGGCTTCAGGAATAGTAGAAATGTTTGTCTTCCATTTCGCAAATTCTGCAGCATCGACACCGATCAAGCGGAAGTGCATTTGTGCGTGTGCTTCACCACAGAATTCAGCACAGAATGCCTTGTAGATACCAGGTTCGTTGACGGTAAATGTTAAGTAATTGCTCTTGCCAGGAATCATGTACGTCTTGCCAGCAATTTTGGGAATCCAGAAATTGTGCATGACATCTGCTGCATCGAGTTGAATGGTAATCGGCACCCCAACTGGGACATACAAGTCTGTCGCAGTTGTGATCACTGGTTGATTCTGTTCATCGACCACAATGGGCGTCTGCAGAGCAACACCATCCTGATCGAAGTACTGGAATTCAAACCACCATTGGTGTGCCACTGCGCGGATCTTGACAGCCTCCGGTGGCATGTACGAATTAGCGGCCTGCGTGCGGAATGTAAGCACCGCGATAATCAATACCACGATTGCAGGAGCAATGGTCCACGCAATTTCGATTTTGGTGTTGCCATGCAACTGCTTTGGCAAGGCGGCACTGTCCTGTTTGCTACGGAACCGAAACACGGTGTATACCAACGCGCCCTGCACAATGACAAATACCGCAACTGCCATCCAGAATACGATCACTAGTAGATCGAGAATTCTCGTGGCATGGTCACCGTACGTGTAGAGTGTAGTAGCAGGTAAATTGGCACAACCCGCTAACACGACTGCACAACTGACTACCAACATGGTCAGTAGTGCGTTTTGACGCGCGTCCTTTCTCATTCGAACTCCTTGCTTGTACCAGTCACACCA
>CAZIKU010000021.1:0-16866 GCA_964539815.1 uncultured Klebsiella sp.
TTTTGCAGTGGTATCAGCATCATGCCCAGTACTATGCGGTATTACTAGGCGAGCGCGGGGATCCCGCCTTTGCAGGCAAACTCAAGCAGCATTTGAAACCATTGTTGCGTCAACTTGCCCCAGTGACCAATAGCAATGACCAAGTATCACGTGAAATCGTGCTGGAGTACGTGCTGTCAGCACTCCTTGGCGTGATGGGATATTGTCATCAGCATGCCCCCGATATGCCAATTGAATCACTGTTGCAGCTGATGCATCGCCTGATGACCACGGGGGCGATGCCCGTGCTGGCAGCGTTGCATGAGCACGCATAACCCAGCCTTTCATGATGCATCATGCGAGCATACGAGTCGTTTGTACAAAAGGACAAGGTCGTCGCCAGGCGCATAGAAATCATCGAGGCGCGCGGCGATATGGTAGCCTACCTGCAGATAGAACTGAACCGTGTCTGTGTATTGCGGTTTGCCAGACGTTTCGAGGCGGATATTCCCGCCTCCAGTGGCACAGATGCGTTGTTCCATGGCGGCACAGAGTTGGCGTCCAATCCCGCGCCGGCGCATTGTTTCATCGACCGCCAGCCAATAGACATCGTACGAGGCATGGGTAATCGGCGTCGCCCCCCAACAGATATAACCGACAACGGGATAATTGGGGAGGTCGGCGACCAGGAATTGGTAGCCACAGGCAGGGTCGGCGATGGTTTCATCGATGAGTTCGAGGGCTAGGCTGACTTCTACGGCCGTAAAGTGTGTGGTGCGTGTCAGGAGATCGACCAGGGCCGGGCGATCTGTTGGTGCGAGGGTACGGAGCATCATCGGGCACGTTCCAGGGCATCAAGGGCAATGGTATGGATGAACATGTCGTAGCTGATGCCCGCAAAGCCCGCCACCTTGGCCATGCCCGCATCAGGATGCAGGTCACAGTTGGGATTGACATCGATGATGTAGGGCGTACCGGCGTCGTCCATGCGAATATCGAAACTCACATAGCTGGTAATCCCCAAGGCATTCACTGCCGCATGTGCGATGTCGTTGATGGCAGTTCGGGCTGTCGCCGAAAACCCGCTGTCGACGGGTACCACAAAGATATTGTTGTACTCGTATGCCGATTCCGTCCATTTACAGTCGTATGACACGATGGGGAAATAGGTGCTGTCGAGTTTGGAATAATCGAGCGTCTTGATATACGCTTCAGATGTCGCCGGGTTGGTAATCAGTGCAGCAGTGAATTCTGGCCCGTTGATGAATTGTTCGACGATAACGGGCCCCGTGATGTGATGCTGGAGAAACGCTACTTGGGCACGGAGTGCTGTGGCATCACGCACCACGGATTGTTGCGAGATACCTACCGAGGCATGGGCGTGGGCTGGCTTGACAATCACAGGGAATGTCAGATTAACCGCATCGAGATCGGCGATTGTGCTGATGACATACCCCGCAGGCATGCGCACCCCATGGTGCTGTAATACCGCACGAGTGAGCTCTTTTTTACTGGTCAGTGCAAACAGTTCAGCATTGATGCCCGTAAATGGTATGCCGAGTTGGGCTAGCATCTGTGCGGCTTCGTGACCACGCAAATCGTCGCCATCGAGGGCTTCGACGATGTTGAATACGACATCGGGTTGGTAGGGGGCGAGCAGTGTGGCGAGATGCGCGACGGAGGTGCTGACCTCAACGATACTGACTTCCCAGCCATGGAGTGAGAGGGCATGGGCAATGGCACGGGTTGTTTCGTTGAGTTCGAGTTGTGATTCAAGCGAGGGGACTGCGTCATTTTGGGGGGCATTGTGTGCAATGGTGTTGGTGAGGACTACAATGCGACGTGTGTCATTCATGAAAGAAACCGTTCAATTTGAGCGACATAATCGAGTGATGCTTCTTCTTGGACGAAGTGCCCGGCATCATGATATGTCCGTATCTGCGCCTGTTTGAAAAGATGTTGCCAGCGGTGCAAAAAACGGCTAGGGAAGACGGGGTCGCGCGTTCCCCACAGAATGAGTACCGGGAGTTTGGCGAGGCGGTCGCGTTGTGCCCAACGCGCTGCCAGCCATGGGTTATTGGGGGAAAGCTCGTGCACAAAGGCCCACATGGCGTGTCGCTGACTTGCATGCGCAAATGGTGCCATATACTGGGCATGGAGCGCTGCAGTCAAGTGGCGCCGATTCGCAAAGACGGCAGGAATGAGCCACCGTGGCGAGAGATTGTGCTGCATGTAGAGATAGCGACCGAAGCGCCCCTGTAGGAGTTGGGCACTCCGCGGGATGCGAAATTCGTCGGCAAACGGCCACAAAAAGGTGTTGAGCAGGATGAGTTTGTGGTACATGCCCGGACGAAGCTGCACGTCGTTGAGGGCGATTGGTCCACCAAAATCGTGTACCACCAGCGTGATGTCACGCAGGAGCAAATGATCGATGAATGCGCTCCAGCGCTGTGCGTGCCCAGCCAGCGAATAGTCGGCATCAGCGGGCTTGTCGGACAGCCCAAAGCCGAGATGATCGACGGCAATCACGCGATAATTGCGCGACAACGTGGCAATGGCATGGCGCCATACGAACGACCATGTGGGTGTGCCGTGCGCAAACAGGATGACCGGGCCGTGGCCGATATCGACATAACGCATGATACCGACTGAGGTTGCGTATTCTTTTATGGGGAACGGAAAAAGTTGCCGATCAACCCAATCCATGAACCAACTCCATAATGTAAATGTGTCACTATCATAACAAATCATTTCTGCTTTGAGAATAGTCGTGATGTAGCATAGCTTGTGCGACAATAGGCATAGATAATGTGAATGAAAGTGAGGACATCATGCTGCGTGGGAGTCGGATTGATGCACGCGCATTTGTGCATCCTGATGGGCAAAATCACGCCGATGTCGCAGCACTAGCACAGCAAGTGCTCGATATGCTAGTCGGTCATTTGGCTGGTGCTGCCAGCAAACCATTCCAACCCGATCCCGGCAGTCTGGTGCTGGTGCGCTTCCCCGAACAGCCACAACCGGCCGATGTGTTGTTGCCACTCATACAGCAGGTGTTGGATGGTGCAATGAATCCGGCACATCCCGGCTATATCGGTCACATGGATACGATGCCGAGTACGGCGGCATGGCTCGGTGAACTAGTGAGTGCGGCCTGCAACAACAACATGCTTTCGCTCGAAATGGCTCCGTTCGCTGCCCGCCTCGAAGACCGTGTGGTGCGCCTGTTGGCAGCAGAATTCGGTATGGGGGCGCGTGCTGGCGGTGTGATGCTGGCAGGTGGCACCCTCGCGAATCTGCAGGCCCTGGTCGTGGCGCGCAATGCCCGCTATGGTATCGCCAAACAGGGGATGTACGGCTTTCAGCGTCCACTCACTATTTTGGCGTCGCAGGATGCGCATACATCGCTCCAAAAAGCGGCCATGGTGATGGGGCTGGGAAGCGATGCGGTGGTGGGGCTCCCGGTGGATGTACATGGCGCATTGACGGGTGACACCGTGCGCGAGGCAATTGCTACACAGCGGGCCAACGGCAACGATCCCTTTTGTGTGGTGGCTACAGCGGGGACGACGGTGCTTGGGGCAATCGATCACTTGGCTGACATCGCCACGGTGGTCAATGATGACGGATTATGGTTACATGTGGATGCCGCCTATGGCGGGTCGCTCATTCTTTCACCGACGCACCGCGCATTACTCAACGGCATTCAGCATGCGCATTCCGTGACATTTAATCCGCAGAAGTGGATGTACGTCAGCAAAACAGCAGCTATGCTCATCGTACAAGAGCGTCAGTGGTTGCATGATTACTTCCGCGTGGCGGCACCGTATATGGGCGAGGATCCCGAGTTGGTGAATCCCGGTGAAATCAGCATTCAGGGGACGCGCCACGCCGATGTACTCAAACTGTGGCTGACGATGCAGGTGCTCGGGCGTAACGGCAGTGCGCACTTGATTGACCAGAGCATGGCATTGGCACAGCAGTTTGCCGTACTGTTGCAGGCCAAAGGGATGTCCATCGCCGCGCCCCCCACCAGCAACATAGTCTGCTTTCGTCCGCCCGGCAGCGACGATGCAACAGTGATGGCGCTGCAACAGCGCTTGCGCGATGCCGGTGTGGCCTTTTTTTCCACACCGACATGGCGCGGGCAACGCTGGCTCCGCAGTGTTATCCTCAATCCATTTGTGGATGAGGCACGCCTGCACACCATCGTGGCGGCACTTTAGCGTCCAGCCATGATGTAGTTGATGACCTTGTAGATGAGCTTGGCCGTGATGAAATCACTCGAGTGCATGCCTGGGATGGGCGCCAACTCCACACAGTCAAAGGCAACCACGGTGGAATTGGCGGTGATGGCTCGTACAATCTCGAGCACCTGTACCCAACTCAACCCGTTGGGTTCGGGGGTGCCTGTGGCGGGGATGATGCTGGGGTCGAAGCCGTCGACATCGATGGTGAGGAAGACCTTTTTGCCGCGGATACGGTCAATCAACTCGGGGATATGCCCGCCGGCGTGTACGTCGTCGTTGAACCAGACGCGGGTGCGGTCGGGGGTGGCACGAATGTAGTCCATCTCTTCTTGGCAGATGGAGCGGATGCCGAATTGCAGCACGGGAGCACCCAGATCGGCGATGCGGCGGGCCACACTGGCGTGGCTGTAGGGACTGCCTTCGTAGCTGTCACGCAGGTCGCTGTGTGCGTCGATTTGTACGAGCACGAAGTCGCCGTGCACGGCCTGAATGGCACGGGCAAATCCACTCGAAATGCTATGCTCACCACCGAGCCCGACCAGCATTTTGCCGGCACTGAGGTGTTCGTGCGCACAGGCGGTGATAGCGTCGACCATGGCAGCGGGACCAGCGGTGTGTGGGGCGAGTGCGGGCAGCGTGTGGATGCCGTAGTCGTGTATCACTTCGCGATCGAACTCGCGGTCGTATAATTCAACTTGGCGCGAGGCGTTGATGATGGCGCGCGGACCACCACGGGCCCCCTGACCAAAGCTGACGGTGGCTTCGTAGGGGATGGGCAAGACGACGACTTTGGCGCCATCGTAGCTGGCGATGTCGCCTTCGAGACCTAGGAAATTTTCGGGTGTGGCGTATTCGTAGTGATTCATGCGCTCCTCGTGATGCGTGTGCTTGATGCGATTGTACCATGCAGAACAGATGTGAGGAGGGTGTATGACTGCCCGTGTACTAACCAGACAGGCACAAACGACCATTGATGATGTGGCGCAATGGGATACGCGGAGCCAGGCCCCCTATTGGCTCGATGTGGGGGATCCAACGCGTGACATGTTGGTGCGCCTCGGATTACATCCACTGGTCATTGACGATATCATTCATGGTGGTCAACGCACCAAAGTGGAATACTACGATGATTACCTCTTTTTCGTCTTTTATACGTTTGCGCTACAAAACGACGAGATGGTCCAGGTTGAATCGATTCCGTTGTATATCTGTGTCAGCAACCACAAAATCATCACCATCCATCAACGCATGGAAGTGACGGTTGATGATGCATGGCGGCGTTGGCATGCCATGGCACATGCCGATACCTTGACAGCTGCCGAGGTGCTGCACATCTTTCTCGATACCGTGGTAGACAGCTACTTTCCCATGCTCGATACCATTGGTGATGCAGTAGAAGATCTCGAAATGCAGATTTTGGCAGGAGCATCACCAGCGCAGTTGCGCAGCGTGCTCCAACTCAAACGCACGTTGTTGGAGTTTCGTCGGCATGTAGCCCCCACGCGCGAAGCATTAAATGCCGTGTTGCGTGGTGACATGCTGACTGTCGAGCGTCAGGCTATGATGCAAATCCAGGACGTCTACGACCATGTGTTGCGTGTCATTGATGGCATCGATTTGCACCGTGACCTACTCACATCGATGCTGGATGTGCACTTGTCGGTGCAGTCGAATCGTCTCAATCAAGTGATGAAAGTCTTGACCATTGCGTCGATTATTTTGATGGGAAATTCGCTGATTGCCGGCATCTATGGCATGAACTTTGCGCATATGCCGGAATTAGGGTGGCAATACGGCTACCCAGCGACCATCATCGCCATGGTACTCTTGAGTGTGGGCATGTTTGTGTATTTCCGGCGCCGTGGTTGGCTGGCAAACGACGATTTATAGGAGTTACGAACTCAAGTCGAAGACATGGGCGGCATCGACGCGCATCAGGCGCGTATGCCCCAAAAAATGTGCGTCGAAGTCTTCGATTCCCGTAGCCGTGAGCAACGTCTGCTGGTTGGTGTCGGTCATTACCGCTAGCAGGTGACGGCGCCGTTGTGCATCGAGCTCTGACAACACGTCGTCGAGCAAGAGCACGGGGCGTTCGCCGGTGCGCTGATGCATTAGATGCATTTCAGCGAGTTTGAGTGTCATTACGCCACTGCGCTGTTGCCCGCGCGACCCGAAAGTGCCCAAATCGATGGTGCCGTCACGCACCTGAATATCGTCGCGGTGCGGCCCGAGACTGGTCTGCTGCCGGGCAATGTCTTCACGATGACTACGCTGGTATGCCTGCAATAATGTGGCCGCAATCGTGGCCTCGTCATCATGTGGATTAATCATATCAATACTTGGCATGTAGTCAAGTGAAAAAACGCGTGTGTTGTCAGTTATTTGGGCGTAAATTGGTCGAGCCAGCGTTTGCAATTCGGCAATTGCCAGGATGCGGGCGCTGATAATTGCGGCGCCACTCTGTGCGAGTTGTTCATCCCAGAATGCGAGTTCATCCGTGGCATTGCGCGGTACACGTCCACGTTCGCGCCACTGCCGCAAGAGGCCGTTGCGCTGGGTGAGGACCTTGGTGTATTGATTGAGCATGCTGAGGTAGCGGCGATCGAGTTGCGCCAGCATGGCATCAATCCAGCGCCGGCGCTCGCTGGGGGCACCCGTGAGCAGGTCGAGGTCGGTAGGGGCAAAGAAGACCACGCGCAAGAACCCCAGCCAATCGGTGGCGCGCACTGGAGTTTGGTCGACACGGAGCACTTTGGTGGCGGTGCCACCGGCACTGCCGGTGAGTGCGTGTTCACCGCGGGCTTGGATGATGATATCGAGGCGCACGTCGCGATTGTTGCGCGCCACAGTGCCACTAATCCGTGCAGTGGCGGGGAGTTCGCTGGTGTGGGGAGTATGCCAGTGGATGAGTTCGCGGTCGCTGTGCGTGCGGGGCGAGCGCGTCATCGCGAGCATGGCCACTGCTTCGAGAATAGACGTTTTGCCTGCCGCATTCGGTCCAAAAAAGAGCGTTGCCCCAGGATGAATGGGTAAATCAAGGCGGGCATAGGTACGAAAATTACGAAGCGATAGCGTTTGCAGTTCCACGGGCTTAGCCTTTGAGTGGTGCGAGCCAATCGGCGACCAACGTGTTGATGGCGCTATCGTGCTCGTGGATGTGGTGAGTCATCACGGCGTAGTGTTGCTGTTGTGTGGTAAGCCACTCGGCCCATTCGGGCTGGAGTCGTTCGGGGATGTCGTTCTTGAAGGCACGCAGGAGTGCGCGACGCAACCCAGCAAAATCGAGATCGTACCAGCCTTTGAGGGCGGTGTTGGGTGTCGCACCGAGTGGTGCGAAGTTGCGCACGAGCGTCAGCAGTCCACTCTGGACGAGTTGATGGCGTTGATTGGTGAGGGTAATGGATTCTTGCGCGAGGGCATCGAGTTGTGGGTGGTCGATGGCTGCCGCTGCGATGGGAATCTCGTCGATGAGTGTGCTGGGGAGCGATTGCCGTGAGGTGCCTGTGCGCTGTATCCAGCGCTGGATTGGCGTACTGTTGAGATAGCCGAGGAGCCAGGGAGAGACCTGCTGGAACCAGGAGGTAGCACACACTGCGCCACTGGACACGCTGGCGAAGTGGATGTGTGTGCGGTGGGGATGCCAGGTCATTGTCGCTTGTGATGGCGGCAAGTGCGTCTCTGCAGAGAGTTCCCACCAATGGCCTTGGGCAAAGGGGCGTTCGGCTACGGCGAGTGCGAGATGCCGTGACAAGGCGGGGAAGCGTTCGGCGATGCATTGCCAGGCTTCGTTGCCGGTCGCCGTGGTGGCGCACATGCGCGCTGTCCAGCCGGCAGGTAAACAGAGCAGGAAGCGGGTACTGGGTAACACACTGTAGCGCTGCACGTCGTCGCTGGTGTGGTAGCGGCGGATGAGTGGTGCGAGTTGTGGTTCGAGGAGTACAAGTCGGTCGCGTTGGCCTTTGTCGAGTACAAAGAGGGCACGCGGCGTCGGATTGACACCATCACAACTGCGTTGGCGTTGGTAGCTTGAGAGCGTCACAAACGATGATTGCGCACACATTACCGACTGCGTTCTTCTAGCGGGGTTTGGGCCAGCGTGGTGATATCGCGGCACCCGCTACAAAACATGGCGACGCGTAATTCTTGGATGTAGCCGGTTAATTCCTCGATGACCGCATCACGGCCACGGGCATCCACGGCTGCAATCAATGCGGGGCGGGCAGTGCCTACCAGATTGGCGCCAAGAGCGATGGCTTTGGCTGCATCGACCCCCGAGCGGATGCCACCACTGCCAATGAGTGGAATGTGGGGGAGGGCATGGCGCACCTGCTGGATGGCCGCACTGGTGGGGATGCCCCAGTCGGCAAATGCAGCGGCGACTTGGGCGCTGCGCGTGTGGGAATGGCGAAAGCGTTCGACTTCTGACCAGCTCGTCCCACCGGCACCAGCGACATCGATGGCAGCGACGCCAGCTTCGACGAGGCGACGTGCCGTCGCCGCACTGATGCCGTTGCCGACTTCTTTGATGATGACGGGGACGGGCAAGGCACGACAGACTGCGGCAATTTTGGGGAGTAGACCGGCGAAATTGGTGTTGCCTTCGGGTTGGACGGCCTCTTGTAAGGCGTTGAGGTGTAGGATTAATGCATCAGCTGCAATCATGTCGACTGCCCGCTGACATTCGGCAACGCCGTAGCCGTAGTTGAGCTGTACCGCGCCGATATTGGCGTACAAGGCGATATCTGGGGCGATATGGCGGACCTGGTAAGATGCAGCGAGGGCAGCATCACCAATGGCGGCGCGTTGTGACCCGACGCCCATGGCAAGTCCTAGGTGTTGAGCGGCTTCGGCCAAGGCCAGATTAATGGCGGTGACGTCATTTGCGCCACCGGTCATCGAGCTGATGAGGAGTGGGGCATTGAGGGTTTTGCCGAGGAAGGTAGTCCGCAGATCAATGTCATCCATCGCAACATCGGGGAGAGCATCGTGGGGCAGGCGCCAGCGCGCAAAATCGGTGGAAACACCTTTGGCACTGACATTTTCGTCGAGGACGATACGCACATGGTCGAGCTTGCGACTATGAGTTTGAGCTTGATCGTCCATGCACTATCCTTGATAACTAGCGAGCAATTCTTGTCACATTATACCGTACCGTGATGGCGCATGCAGATAGGCGCATGGTGTCATGATGTCCTCATCCAATCTGCGTGGCACTGTAGTATAATACACATCGTAATTTTCGTTCGACAAAAGGGTAATTCTCGTGTCACAAAAACAGAAACAACCAGTACGTGCACCCAAAAGCAACCTGCCAGCATATTTGGCAGCTGCCATTGTGATTGGTATTTTGGTGTTAGCGGCATTGTCACTTGGGAATGGTGGGAATGCGGCAGCAGATGCCAATCAGCCGCAGATGGAAGTCACAATGGAAGTCAACATGATGACAGCCACTGTTGAAGCCCCCGCACAACCAGAACCAACAGTGACCACGGGCAAGCAGTATGCGGCCGCCCCTGCAATGAGCATCGATGTCGCCAAGTCGTATACGGCGACCATCAAAACACCACGTGGTGACATTGTCATCAAGTTGCGCCCTGATCTGGCACCAGAAACGGTCAACAGTTTCGTCTTTTTGGCACGTGACGGCTACTACGATGGTCTGACCTGGCATCGTGTTATCCCTGACTTCATGGCGCAGGGTGGTGATCCGACAGGCACCGGCATGGGTGGCCCCGGGTACACGGTCAAGGGTGAATTCACCGATAAAGTCTCGTTCGACAAGCCGGGAATTGTGGCCATGGCGCGCCCAGGCAACGATGTGAATGGCAACGGGTCGCAATTCTTTATTACCACGGCACCCGCTCCTCATTTGGATGGGCAGTACACGATTTTTGGGGAAGTAGTGTCGGGCCAAGATATCGTCAATGGCATCCCTGTGCGTGATCCTGAGTCGGCCACGACCCCAGGCGAAGCCATGGTGGCTGTTACCATTAGCGAGCAATAGTCATGCGCAGGCGCTACCCGTCATCGCGGCGCCGCCTCCCGCTCCCACGATTACTGACCATCGTGGGAGCGGTTGTGTTGTTGGTGATTGGGGTGATGGTGTGGCGGTTGCGCGGCATCGGGTATTTTGCCCGCCTGCCCGAACCAACTCCCGTGGTCGTAGTCGATGCGACACCGGTGACCCCAACCATACCGTTGACGGTAGATGCCACGCAGACGCCACTGGCACAGACTCCCGTGGTCGTTGACCCGGATGCACGACGATTCCTCAGCATGGCAGAAATCGTCTATGCGCCTGATTTTTATCGTGATGAAATCACCAGTTACCTGCAACAGGCAGGTGGTGACTTGGCCACTGTCAACCTGAATGTTGGTGGCCGTTCGTATGATTTTGCGACGGCGTTGTTAGGCTCGACGCTCTACTACAGTGTCAGCCCCAAAATCATCCTCGCCCTAATTGAATACCAATCAGATTTGGTCACGGTGCCCAATCAGCCCACTGAACGGTATACGTGGGCAGCAGGGTACAGTGGTGATGGTGGTAAATTTGCCGGATTTGGTTCCCAAATCCGCTGGGCGGTGCGCGAGTTGTTCTATGCGCGGCGTGATGCGATTATCCGACCACCACTACAATTCCGTGACGGCACGCTGCCTACTCCTGCGTATCTGACCGAGCAACAGTATGTTATTGCCCGACTGCTTGCACCGACAATTAACTCTGGGAGCCTTGATACCGCACTTTGGCAGTATGTCGATACGTATGAGCGTTTATTTGGAAAATTGCCAGCGACCATGCCTGTGCTACCACCAGCACCAGCGATTCTCCACCGCCCACTCGAAGAAATCATGCCGGTTACGTCGTTTTTTGATCATGGTGGACCGTTTTTGACGCGCAATGACAAAGATGGGGTGACCACGTTCTGGGGGCGCACCGAAACAGATATCGCATTTGCCTACGATGGCCACGATGGCTGGGATTATGCCGCTGCACCACCCGATCCAGCCCTGGCATCGGCACCCGGCAAAGTGGTCTTTGCGGGGATTGCCGACGATAATTGTGACACATTGGCGGTAATTGTCGACCACGGGCAGCATGTGCGTACGCTCTATTGGCATCTGGCGCAGGTGCTTGTCGATGTCGGGCAGACAGTTGCCCAAGGCGAAACAGTGGGCATTATCGGCGAGACAGGCTGTGCCAAAGGTCCACACTTGCATTTTGGAGTGCAGTATCACGGCTACAATGTCGATCCATATGGCTGGTGTGCTGCCACACCGGATCCGTGGCAAGCACACCCAGCAGGTACCACAAGTACCTGGATGTGGGCAGACCAGCCGTCGCCGTGTGGTCCGCCACCAGCGGGGAGTGTGTTGGTTGACACCGACGATAATCGCTTGTTCCGTTCTGAACATACGACGTTTGCGGCGGTTGATTCAGGGGTGGGTGGTGGCGCACTCTATGCACCATCACAACGTGGATATGACCGCCTCCGCCCGTGGCGTGCCCGTCCGTTTGTGCCGATTGCCTTTGCCGAATGGCAGGCAGCGATTCCACAACCGGGACGCTATCGCGTCATGGCCTATATCCCCTATGCACTGAGCGGTCTCATCGATAGCGATGGCGTGATGTATCAAATCCAGCATCGCGATGGCATTGCCGAAGTCCGTGTCAATAGCGTACGCGTTGCCAATGAATGGGTGGACTTGGGCACGTACAACTTTGATCGTGTCAGTCATGTGCTCTTACCGTTGCGTGATGCCATGGGCAAACGCGGTATTTGGGCGGATGCGATTATCTGGCTCCCCATCACGGAGTCAACACCATGAGTATTACGCCACTCGCACTCTGGCCTGCATATGTAACTGATCCAGGTGAAGCGTTGCGCGTCGTGGCTGCACGCTGGTGCGATACCAACGGCGATGTGACTGCACTCGAACAGGCAGTTGAACAACTCGCGCACATGACCCAACTCTCGCCTGCCGACACGCGCATGCAGTTGTTGGTGGCTTATGGTGAAGCCAAAGCTGAGCGGCGCAACGCCGAGCGTGAGTCGCAGTTGTTGCAGCGCATGGCCGAGTTGCGCGGATTGCATCGCATTATTGCGGCTGCCAATTCGACCCTCGACCTCGATACGTCGATGCGTCAGGTCGTGGAAACCGTCGTCGATGTGGGGAGCGTGGATGCATGTGCCATCTACCTCTACGACCGTGATGCCAATGAACTCGTCTTGCGGGCGGTGGCTGGACTCGATGCCGGTTTGGTGGGGCAGATTCGCATGGGACTGGGCGAAGGGGTGATTGGTGCGGCAGGTCAACAAGGGCGCCCGCTGATTGTCAGTGATATGCAACATGACCCACAAACATATGTCGGCATGTCACCCATGATGACTCATTTACGGGGTATGTTGGCTGTGCCCATCGTGTTATTTAGCGACGGACGATTTCATCTTGGGACACCCAAACTACAGGGCGTGGTCACGGTGCAGACGTTGCATCCACGCCGTTTTTCCGAAAATGAAATCAACTTTGTGGAAACGGTGGCAGGTGAGTTGGCGTTTTTTATCACCAATGCACAGATTTTCCAACAAGCGGATAGTCAGTTGTATCGCAAAATCCGTGAACTGACGTCGTTGCAACAAGTCTCCAAACGCATCGCAGAACAGCTCCGCATCGATGATTTATTGCAGTTAATTGCTGATAAAGCGGTAGAGTTGAGCCATGTGAGTCGCGCCGACATCTTTAAATTGGATGCCAATGGCACGTTGCATGTGGCTGCCACTCATGGTGCACCGCATCATGTGGCACCGGTACCCGAATCAATTCGATCGGCGGTGCGCGATGGTCGACCACTCGCCGTCCTCAATGCCCACAAAGATTCACGCTTCCCCGAATTAGCAGCAACCGCCGACAACGACGGGTTTTGTTCGCTGTACTGTACGCCGTTGCGTGTGCGTGGTGAACGGCCACTCGGGGCGATTAGTCTGTATACGGCACACGAGCATCACTTTGACTTCGAGGAAGTGCGCCTGCTGGCATCGTTTGCGGATGCAGCGGCCATCGCCATTGAAAATGCCCGGTTGTTTGATGAAAGTCAACGGGCTCTCGCCGTCAAATCAGTCATGTTACAAGAGATGCATCATCGTGTGCGCAACAATATGCAGACCATCTCTGCGTTGCTGACGATGCAGCTGCGGCGCATGCCGCCAAATTCCGATGCTGTGGTTGCCTTGCGCGATAGTGTGGCCCGCATCCAAGCCATCGCAGCCGTGCACAACTTGCTCTGTCGCGAGGATATCGGGGTGACTACGGTCGATGCCATCGTCCGCCAAATCGTGGATCATGCGGTGGTAAGTATGACCGATCCGCAACATGCCGTACAATTCCACGTGACCGGTGCATCGATTCCTGTCGCATCACGGCGCGCCACAGTGTTGGCCATTGTGTTGAACGAGTTGGTCATGAACGCATTGTCGCATGGACTGATGGCAGTGGGTGGGAATGTGCATATTGACATGACGCTGAGTGCGGATGTCGGTACAGTGTCGATTCGCGATGATGGCCCGCAACGGAGCAGCCATTTACCGCCACACAAAGGGAGTGGCATGGGGCAGCAGATGGTGCGTACCCTGGTCGAGAGCGATTTACACGGTGAATTTGTATTTGTAATTGCGCATGGATGGGCCGAAGCCATGGTGCGATTCCCCATCCACGATGACACAGAAGAGGAGCCGTCACTATGAACCGACTCGAACGTTTGCGTGCCGAAATGGCTGCCCATCACATCGATGTGGCGGTATTGGTGCCGGGGAGCAACTTGCGGTATTTGAGTGGAATCGGCTTTTCGACCAAACTGCGTCTTGCGTGTCTGATTGTGCCACTCACCAGCCAACCGGCCATGGTCTTGCCGACCATGGAGGCGCCGCGGGCTGCCGCCCAAGCCCACTTCCCACTGCACATTTTTGGCTGGGATGATGATGCTGGTCCGAGTTCTGCCATTGCCCAGGCCTTGCAGGCGACCAACGTGCGTGGCGGCACCATTGCAGTCGAACATGTGGTGATGCGCGTCTTTGAGTTGCGTGCCATCGAAGCTGCGCTGCCACAGGCGCGGGTTGTCAATGCAGACCCGCTGATTGCACAGCTACGCATGCACAAAGCGGCCGATGAATTGGCGGCCATGTACAAAGCCATTGCAGTCGCCGAAAATGCCTTGGCACAGGCCTTGAAGGCGACTCGCATCGGCATGAACGAATTGCAAGTGGCCGACCTGTGGGACAAAGCGATTCGCGATGCCGGGAGTGTCCCTTCTTTTGACTTGGCAGTCGGTTCAGGCCCGAATGGCGCGAGCCCACACCACAGCAACGGCACGCGTCCCCTGCAGTCCGGTGATTTGGTGGTCATCGATGGTGGTGCGATTGTAGATGGGTACGTGTCTGATATTACGCGTACGATTGCTGTCGGCGATGTGTCGGCGCGGGCGCGCCTGGTCTACGATACCGTGCATGCGGCAAATGCGGCAGGGCGCGCGGCAGCTGCGCTGCCCAACGCGACCGGTGATAGCGTTGACCGCGCCGCACGAGCCGTAATTGTCGATGCCGGCTTCGGCGAGTTTTTCATCCATCGTACCGGGCATGGTCTGGGAATTGACATTCACGAGCCACCCTTCATGGTAGGCGGTGATACCAATCGCATCAATCCAGGCATGACATTTACAGTGGAGCCAGGGATTTATCTGCCTGGTGAATTTGGTGTGCGTATCGAAGACATGATGGTGCGCACGGCAACGGGTGCCGATACAATGACATCCTTCCCCCGTAGCCTATATACCATCACGGAGTAGTGCGTATGAGCGATCACCGTCCCCCACTCTCACTCGAGGTGCTCATCGAAGCATTGCTGTTTGTTGCCGGTGAACCGGTCGCCATCGAACAGCTGGCGGAGTGGATAGACGTCACTCCGGCAGTGGTGCGTGATGCCTGCCAAAAACTGTCCGAACAACTCAATGGGCGTGGCATCAGTATGCTGTGGCACGATGATCGAGTACAACTCGTATCTGCGGTGGCCGCTACACCCGTGATTCGGCGTATGTTGGGACAAAGTGGCGCGAGCAAACTCACCAATGCGGTTTCGGAAGTACTGACGATTATCGCCTATCGCCAACCAATTACGCGTGCCCAAATCGAAGCCATCCGTGGCGTGGATTGCAGCACGTTGGTGCGCCAACTGCAAGTGCGCGAGCTGGTATGTGAAGTAGGGCGCCTCGACACAATCGGGCGCCCTGTCCTCTTTGGGACCACGGATCAGTTTTTGCGCCAATTTGGATTGTCGTCGCTCGACGAATTACCCCCGCTGGTCATCCCCACTGACTGATGACGGTGGGTCGAGTTCGCTCGTTGTCGCATTTTTCGGTGTGGTCGCAAACTGGTGAGCATCAGTGGTGGCAGTAGTAGCTGTGGGGGCTTGCTCGGGTGGCAGTTCGCCTGTGACAATGCCAATGCGAATGGCGCCGGTGTTTGTTGCAATTGGCACCGGTGCTGTAATCCCGTCACTCCCACTGGTCTGTGCAAGTGGCGTGCCGGGCATGGGAGTTACGCCCACAGAGTGTTCGCGTTTGTTTGGTGCGAGCACAAGTGCCATGATTATACATATCCCACCCGCAGCTGCACATCCTCCAAAGATGACGAATAGCCACTGTACATAGGTGTCGAGCGCGGCACTATCAAAAATTGTCAAAAATGGCGCAATAATTTGATACTCGTTGGGCATCCCTTTGGCGAGTTCTGCGGCCACATTCATGGTCAACAGCGATTGCCCGAGGGCTGCGATGGCGAGCCCGGCACCGCCACTAATGAGTGTCAAACTCCCCATCCAGCCACAAAATCCACGTAGACTACGTACTGCAAGTGCCATGATAATGACAACGAGTACGACCGGCCAGATGATTCCCTGCTGAGCCTCCTGGGTGATGGATGTAACTGCGTTGTTGACATCCCTCATTTGGAGGGTCGTGAGCGGGTTGTCAGGATTCTGGCTGAGTGTCTCACCGGTGAGTGCCGCGCGTATGTTGTCTTGCAGATAGGTGATGACGAGTTGGCGTGTGGCGGGTGATTGTGGTTGGCAGAGGGCATCACCCAAGTCACGTTTGGTATTGATGATGGTAACGAGCGCGCTTTCTTGGTCAGCGGTACACGGTGGTGCCGCATCAACGGTTTGTTCCATCAGTGCCGGCAACATCGTATCGAGGGTGCTGGTCAGACTCGTCACACTAAAGTCCCCCTGCATGCCGGCCACAAGCGCGGGCATTTGGTCACGGGCAATGGCACGCATGGTGGGGTCGGGGAACAAGCCCGTGTAAATGTCTGTGGCATCGGCATCGTCGGGATTGGCGACGACACTGTTGAGAATTGCTGGAAGGGCTTCCACAACTTGTGCCTGAATGCGTTGTGGATTGAGCTGAGCAACGAATGATTCGTCTGTGAGGACGATGGATGTGAAACTATTGGCGAGTATACTGCCGATAATCATGGGCACAGCAATGATACTCAGCACGACGGCTGTGATGATGCTACAGGTGCGCATTGTGACTCCTTGGCGGTATGGCAATCGTACCGTTAGTATAGCACCAGTAATATGGCTGTTA
>CAZIKU010000021.1:16966-31201 GCA_964539815.1 uncultured Klebsiella sp.
GATGCGCTGCCCGAACAGACTAGCGGCGAGATCAACTGCCCGTTCTGCTGTTTGATTGAATTGATCAAGGATAGGATTGATTTCGACCAAATCGAGGGCACGCACACGCCCATCGTCGCACAATGTTTCCATAATAAAATGTGCCTCACGCATGCTCAATCCACCACTCACTGGTGTGCCCACACCGGGTGCAACTGTGGGATCGAGTGCATCCATGTCAAAGCTCACATGGAGAGTTGCTGCATCGGCGAGATGATCGAGGCTACGACGCATGACTGTAGCGATGCCTAATTCGTCGATATCGCGCATGGTAAAGACCAATATGCCACTTTCACGCAGTGCATGCCGTTCGGCAGTATCGAGGTCACGAATGGCAATCATTACTATCTGTTGGGCCGTGAGCATGGGGGTGGAGAAGTGCAGCGGTGGGGGGCACATTCCCATGACAGTGCTGACGACCATACCATGCACGTTGCCCGATGGTGATGTGTGTGGAGTGTTGAAATCACCATGGGCATCGACCCATACGACGCCGAGGCGTGGGCGCTGGAGACTCCCTACAATCGTCCCGATGGCACTACTATGATCACCACCGAGAAAGATTGCGATGTCGTCTGCATGAATGGCGGCACGCATCGCCTGTGCACTCGCATGTGCTACTGTCGCAATTGCGGTCGAGTTGTGTGCATTTGCGAGGTCATCTGCGTGGGTGCTGATTTGAATGTCAGGGACGGCAATATTGCCACATTCCTTGATATCCCACCCCAACGCAGCAAGTCGCGTATGCAGACCTGCATAGCGAATAGCACTCGGTCCCATGTCGACTCCGCGCCGACTTTGCCCAAAATCAATGGGAATACCATGTATGCGTAGCGTTGCCATGGTGACTCCTCTCCTCTCGTTATCGGGCGTGGGAATCGTAAGCGGATGCGTGCGGATGTCTCCCGCACGCATCCTGAGGGAATCTATTTTTCGATGGTAACCATGACCGTCAGGATGACGTTGTTGGGGCTCGTAATCGTGACCACTGCGCGTCCATCAGCAATGGCTTGGAAGCCCGGATTCGTCTCGTAGGTATCTTTGACGCCACCTTGTTCGACTTTGACGAGCTCGGGATTCTGTGTGTCGACGATCCATCCTGCGGAATCACCGGTGAAGACATAGAATTCGCCGACTTTCATGGTAATTGGCACATCGCCGTCAAACGCTTCGCCTTTGATGGTGGCCATGTGTGGCGGGAGTGCGCTCGCGACTGGTTCTTTGTTGTCTGTGACTTGTTCCGTGGCAGGGGTTCTATTGGTGCTGAAGATGTACGCAATTAACCCGATGACGACCACGACCAAAATACCGATAATGACCCGTTGTTTCATAAATGACACCTCTATCAATGCACACGTATACGCCCATAACCCGGGCTTATTATACAATATGGCACCATGTGGTTGACGAGTATTCGCACGAGCGCAGTACGTTGTGTATGCAAAGTATGCTATAATCAGCACATCGCTAAAAAGTACGTAACGTCACGTGTATAGTCGTTTTGACGTGTGGTTAGCGTTGCATTCTCCCGCAAAATTCGGTATGATACAGGGCAATACACAAGTTGATTTACCCCTGCGACGGAGCCTGTGGCGGGGTTTTTTTGCCCTCTTTTTTTGGGGGTTGTGACTGTTTGGGAGGTCGCCGTGAATCTCGCCAAAACGTGGAATAGCGTCCTTGGTTCACTAGAAATCCAGCTTCCGCGCGTTGAATATAATACCTGGTTGCGCCGCACCGAGTTGGTCCATCTCGATGCCCAGACAGCCATTGTGAGTACCACGACCCCCATGCTCCGTGAGGCGGTGGAGTCGCGCTATATGGCGATGATTGGCGAACAACTGCGCGAAATTATCGGCTATTCAGTATCCGTGCGCGTTATCGTCGGCCCCTATGTCCCTGAACCCACTCCTATCGTTGCAAGCGACATTGAGGGTCCATCGGCGCATGGGGCAATTACCAGCGTCATCCCCACCATCAGCGACGAAATGATCGCCAAACACGAAGAAGAACTCAAACACCAAGCAGAAGCCACCGATACGCCCGCTGACGATGCTACAAGTAGTACGGCGAGTGAAAGTGTGCCTGAGCCGAGCAAACCGCGCGAACTCAAAGCAACCGTGACCAGTCGCGATACGGATAGTGACGAAGAAACCCCAACGCAAATCGACTTTTTTACGACGGCCACCCGTGGCATGCTCAACCCGCGCTTCACCTTTGACCGCTTCATCATCGGCTCGAGCAACCGTCTCGCGAGTGCGGCGTGTATGGCAGTCGCCGATAATCCGGCGCAGGCCTATAATCCGCTCTTTTTGTATGGTGGCGTCGGTCTCGGCAAGACCCACTTACTCCATGCCATCGGCAATGCGGCCCTCGAACGTGACCCAGAAATCAACGTGCTGTATGTATCGAGCGAGAAGTTCACGAACGACCTGATTAACGCGATTCGGCGTCAACAGACCGAGGAATTCCGCATTCGCTACCGCAATATTGATATTCTGCTCATCGACGATATTCAGTTCATTGCGGGGAAAGATGCCACACAAGAGGAATTTTTCCATACGTTCAACACGTTGCATACCGCCGGCAAACAAATCGTCCTCTCGTCGGATCGCCCACCCAAAGCAATTTTGACCCTCGAAGAGCGCTTACGCTCACGGTTTGAATGGGGCTTGATTGTCGACATCCAGATGCCCGACTACGAGACGCGTACGGCGATTATGCGCACCAAAGCCGAGCAAATGACCGTTGATGTGCCTGCGGACGTCATTGAGTTTCTCGCACAACGTATCCAGAGCAACATCCGTGAACTCGAGGGGAGTCTCAATCGCGTGGTGGCCTACGCCAAACTCAATGGCACGAGTATCACCATCGAGAGTGCCCAGGCCGCGTTGAGCGATTTGCTCGATACGAGTCGCAAAAAACGCGTCACCGGTGACATGATTCTCCGGGCAGTCTGTGAATTCTACGGTGTGGAATTGCGCACCCTGCAGGGACGTGGCCGTAGCCGCAACATCGTGGGTCCGCGCCAGGTAGCCATGTATCTCCTGCGCGAAGAAACCGACTCGAGCCTGGTCGATATTGGCGCGCTGATTGGCGGTCGTGACCATACCACCATCATGTACGGATGTGACAAAATCGGCGAAGAAATCATCACCGATACCCGCCTCAAACAAGAAATCAACTCAATACGCGAACGCCTCTACCAAGGCTAGACTGCGCACTGTACTGCTTGTTGGTGCGTTACATGCGGGCCGTGGCTGTGGCCACGGCTGTGTCGCGGTGCGCATTGATGTCGTGCCGCGCAGCAGCGTGTCGCGCCACAAACTCGGCATGGCGTGGATGTGCTGCCAGCGTAGTCAAGTTTGCCGTCACGTTGATGAGCGCTGCTTCGACGGCGGCTACTGCCAGATGCGCTGCGGCCGCCACATCGCCGACGGCGGTGCGGTTGCCGTGTGCCGCCAGTGGCGCACACAACGGCAACAGCGTGGCCGCGAGTTCGGCTATTTCGAGCGGAGTATCGGTGGCAATGACCGTCGCGGCCACAATGGCGGCCGGGCGCGCGGGATCGTCTTTGGCGATTTTGTAGGCGGCAGCCACCCCTTGATAGGCGGCAATATCCCCCTGAATGAGGTCTGTCAGGCGTGCACGTGCGGCTTCGGCAGTGGCACGGATGACTTGCGCCTGTGCATCGAACTCCGCGTAGCGTGGCCGTCCAATCGTCAAGTCGCAGACCATGGTGATGAGGCCAGCAGCTAGGGCACCAGTTAATGCTGCCACGCTACCACCACCTGGGGTGGGGGTGGCGGATGCGAGCTGGTCGAGGAAGTGTTGCACGCTGTGATGCCGTAATTCACCGCTCATGGTGATATCCTCGCTTAGGTGGTAATCAAGCCACGGAGCCCGGCGACGAGTGTTGCGCTGGTAAAGCGGTGCTGCGTACCACTCTTGAGGTCGCGTACGACCACCTCGCCGGCTGATTGCTCGTCGGGACCCTGCACGACCGCCAGCGTAATGCCACGGCGATCCGCAGTCTGGAGTTGTTTGCCGAGGCGTTCGCCGCTATCGAGTGCCACTTCGACCTTGAAGCCGGCTGCGCGCAACTGATGGGCGATGGCCAGATTGCCTGCCATGCAGTCACTATTGAAAATAGTCACAAAGACGTCGGCCATGGCGCCCCGTGGTCCCATGCCCAACTCTTCCATGACGTCGTGCAAGCGGTCAAGTCCAAAGGCGATGCCCACCGTGGGGAGTGATTTATCAGCAAAGAGCCCAATCAGGTCGTCGTAGCGCCCACCGCCAAGGAGTGATCCCATCGGTGGCGATTCCACCACCGCCTCACATACCATGCCCGTGTAGTACGACAGACCGCGTGCGAGGCGTGGCGCCACCACGTAGCGCTGCGTGGGCACGCCCATGGCAGCTGCCGCAGCAATAATGTCACGCAGGTTAACAATGGCAGCCTGTGCGCGCTCGTCACCGGCTAGGGCGCTCGCGAGGGCGTCGAGTACTTCGGTGTTACTGCCGGTGAGTGATACGAGGTGCAGAATGCGGTCGATGGCCGCATCCGCGACACCACTGGCGGCGAGTTCGCCACGCACGCCGTCGGGTCCGATTTTGTCGAGCTTGTCGATGGCGCGATAGACGCCACCGGCAGCAGCTTCGTCGAGTCCCGAGACGCGGGCAATGCCACCAAGGATCTGGCGGTGACTGAGCAGTGTGACAAAGTTGTCGAAGCCCAATGCGGAGAGGGCATCGGTGAGGACGGCAATGATTTCGGCGTCTGCGACGGGTGATGCCGATCCCACGATATCGACGTCGGCTTGGTAGAATTCGCGGTAGCGCCCGCGTTGGGTGCGTTCGCCGCGATAGGATGCACCGACGGCGTAGCGCCGCCACGGCATTTGCAGTTGTGCTTGGTACTGGGCAACGACGCGAGCGAGAGGGACGGTTTGATCATAGCGCATGGCTAGTTTGCGTCCACCGTGATCCTCGAAGCGATAGATGAGGCGCTCTTCGTCGCCGAGTTTGCCTTCGAGCGTTTCGGCGTGTTCGAGTGCAGGTGTCTGGAGTGGCTCAAACCCGTATCGTTCAAAGACGCTCCGCAATGTCTGAATGATGTGTTGGCGCAACATCATCGCGGGGGGGAGTAAGTCGCGCATGCCTTTGACATTTTGTGGTTTGGTGCTCATACAGTCCTCGTCATCTGCGTATTTGCTTTATCATAGCATTTTTCTACGATGACGGTTTGTCGGGGTAGCCCATCCAGCGCTCGAGTGATTTTTCGGTGCGCACAATCAGCGGTTCGACCACGGCACGTGTGCGTTTATAAGCCTCATAGAGGTGTTCGCCGTTGCGGCGAATCCACGGGGTGCGCCGTGTTTTGGCATATTTAAGTAGCCGAATGATGGCGAGGTGCACGTAGCGCAACAACGGATCGCGACTGCCGAGCAGTGCGATGCCAGGAATAAGAAATGGCCAGCCGGGCATGATGGGCATCAGCAGACCGATAACACCAATAATGACACAAATGATGCCGATGATACGGCGGATGAGCATGAGTGCGGGTAGGTACATGGATGAGCCCTCTTATGGCGTGTTCAGTGGAATGCCAGCTAATTGCCCACACGCTGCAGCAATAGATACCCCACGTTCGACGCGTACCGTACACGGCACACCAGCCTGTTGCAAGACCCGTTGAAATGCGACCACGCGTTGTCGTTCGGAGCGCCCGAGGGGTAGCCCCGGTACCGGATTCCACGGGATGAGGTTGACGTGACAGAGCATGCCGTCGAGTAAATCAGCAAGCTCACCGGCCAGCTCGGGAGTGTCGTTTTGCCCTTGCAAGAGCACATATTCAAACGAGACGCGTCGACCTGTTTTGCTCGTGTAGTCACGCGTCGTCGCCAATAATTCTGCGATGTTCCAGCGTTTGTTGACGGGCATCATACTCGACCGCAGCGCGTCGTTGGATGCATGCAACGAAATCGCCAAGTTGATAGGCAGGGATTCATCGGCCAGCCGTTTGATGCCAGGTACGAGGCCGACCGTCGAGACGGTCAGGCCACGGGCACCGATGTTGATGCCCTGCGGATCGTGCAAGCGTTCAACAGCTTGCCACCAGCGATCATAGTTGGCGAATGGTTCACCCATACCCATAAATACGACATTCCCCAGTGTTTGTGGTAGGGCATCGGGATGGCCGCCATCGCTTCCCCACCACTCGTTGTCATCGTGTGTGTGTGCCGTTACCGGCTGTCGTTGCGGTTGTTGTTGGTGCAGCGCACGTAATGTACGCCGTGCCCACAACACTTGTTCGACGATGTGATGGCTGTCGAGGTTGCGTAGGAGACCGAGTCGCCCGGTTGCACAAAATGTACATCCCATGGCACAGCCGGCCTGTGTCGAGACACAGACGGTGGCACGGTCGGGATAGATCATCAGTACACTTTCAATCATTTCACCGCTGGGCAGTGTAAAAAGTGCCTTGTGAGTCAGCTGATTGTCGGCGCTGACGACCCGTTGCAGCGTCAGCGAGCCGATGGTCGCTTGGGCAGCCAGACGTTGGCGGAGGGCCAGCGACAAGTCTGTCATCTGTGCAATGTCACTGACATGATTGACATAGAGTTGACGGGCGATTTGTTTGGCACGAAACGCAGGCTCACCCAGTGTGGCCATCAGTTCGGTGAGTTGTATTGATGATAACGACAAGAGGTCGATTGGTGCAGTGCTCATTGTAACGCCTTTTCACATACTCCCTCAATTATAAGTCAATGGGCGGTGCCGTGCACCGCCCACGTCTAAAGAAGTGATGAGTAGCAATGGCTGGTTATGCGTCGCTGCGCCGTCCGCGCATGATGGCCGGAATAATGCCAATCCATGCAATACAGGCAGCCACAAACAACGTGGTCTGGAAGCCAGATGCCAAAATGTCGACAGGCGCTTGCGTGATGTCAGCAAATTCGTGACCCGACAGGCTTGCCACCTGTGACGACCATACGGCACCGGCTACGGTAACACCACCCACTTGACCAATCGAGCGAATCACCGACAGAATCCCGTTGGCGATGCCACTGCGCTCTTTGGGTAAACTGCCCAGCACGCTACTGGTGTTGGGTGATTGGAACGTGCCAAAACCGGCGCCGATAAAGACGACGCGGATGAGAATATCGAATACACTTGATTCGGGAGTGAGCGTACTCACATTAAAAAGCCCGATGCCCAGCAGTGCCATGCCGATGGCGGTAATCCAACGCGATCCAAAACGGTCAGAGAGGCGGCCACTAATCGACGACGTAATCGAAATGGCTATTGGCGAAAACATCATCATCAGGCCGGTTTTCTGTGGGGAAAAATGGAGCACATTTTGCATGAAAAAGGGCAATAGGATGAAATTAAACTGAATGCTCATGGCACCACAGGCCGCAATCAAAAGCCCTAGACTAAAGGTACGATTACGGAAAAATCCAATCTGAATCATCGGTTCAGCGGTGCGTTGTTCCCACCACACAAATAGCCCAAGTCCGATGACACCGATGACGATGAGTGCGATGATGTAGGGTTGATTAAATCCCCCGTGTTGCCCGTCCGTCATCGCAAAGAGAATGGCCATCAATGCACCGCCCAGCAAACCGGCGCCGACAATGTCAAATTGATGCTCAGCACGTTTGTTGTCATCCTCGAGTGCGCGCAAGGCAATGGTGAGTGCCAACAAACAAATGGGAATGTTGACGAAAAAGATGTAGCGCCAGCCTAATGTACCAATAATCAATCCGCCGAGCACTGGCCCCATGGCGATGCCGACTGCCGTAATCGTGCCGTTGTATCCTAGCGCAAGGCCACGTTCGCTACTTGGGAATGCCTGGACAAGGAGCGCCACGCCCATGCTCTGAATCATGGCAGCGCCGACGGCTTGCATGACACGGAATACGACCAAGGACGGCAGGTTCCACGAGATGCCACATAACGCCGACGAAATGGTGAAGACAATCATGCCCGTGATAAACACCCGTCGTCGCCCAATCATGTCCCCGAGGCGTCCCATGCTGGGTAAAAGACAGACAATCCCGAGGATGTAGGCGAGGACTGTCCATTCGACTTGTCCTAATGTTGCGCCAAAGGTGCGCTGAATCGTATTGAGCGAAATATTGACAATTGAACTATCAATGGTGGCCATAAACGTGCCACTGCCGACGGCCGCCAGTGCGAGCCATTTACGATTGAGTTGTGCGCTCATAGAAGTATCGTGATTCCGTTCTATCACATGTATTATGCGGGTTGTGCTGGTGTGGCCTTGCTGCGACTGCGGAACAACAATGGGATAAGTCCAAGCGCACAAATCCCAGCCGCGACCAACATGGTATTGCTATACCCTTGCTGGAGCACGGCCTGTGGTGCCTGACTGAAGTCTGCATATTGTTGTCCACCGAGTTGATTGACTTGAGTAGCCCAGACAAATGCCCCAATCGAGATGCCACTGATTTGCCCCATGGTACGGATGACCGACATGATGCCGTTGGCAACCCCACTGCGCTCTTTGGGCAAACTGCCCAGAATGCTGCTGTTGATGGGGGTGAAAAAGAGCCCCACACCACAGCCAATGAAAAAGACACGAATGGCCACATCCCACAGCGTCGGATTGGCAGAAAGTCCACTCATCAACACCAGCCCAACAATCCAAATGATGATGGCGACGGGTGCAATCCGATGGGGACCGTATTTATCTGATAAATACCCACTCAACGACGACAAAAAGGTCGTCGTAATCGGTACCACAATCATGGCAAGTCCAGTGGTGCGCGTGTCGTAGCCCCCCACGGTTTGCAAAAAGATCGGCAACAATACGTAATTAAACTGTTGCGGCAATGCGATGAGATAAATCATCAATAAACCGACACTGAAATCACGGATTTTGAAGTAGCTCAAGTCGATCATTGGCGCCGTCGTATGCATTTCCCACCAGATGAAAAAGCCCAAGCCGAGGATGCCTGCCACAAATGTGGCCAGGACGATGGGTGTGGCAAAGCCGATGTGCTGTCCCTCGGTGAGCGAGTAGAGCACCGAAACTAGCGCTGCCCCGAGGCTGACAGCACCAATGTAATCGAAGCGTTGTGGACTGCGTTTGCTGTCGTCGACGAGTGCCCAGTGGGATACGGCAATTGCAATCAGACTAAGTGGGATATTGACGGTGAAAATCGAGCGCCAGCCGAAACTACTAATCAACAAGCCACCGAGCATGGGCCCTGAGGCTACTCCAACAGAGATGATGGTGGCGTTGTATCCGAGGGCTCGGCCACGTTCGCTACTCGGGAAGGCCTGGACCAGCAGTGCGGCACCCATGCTCTGTACCATGGCGGCTCCGACAGCCTGAATGAGCCGGAATGCGATAAGAGCTTCGATGCTCCATGCATAGCCACAGAGTGCTGATGACACAGTAAAAAGGACAAATCCTGCGGTGTAGACGCGCTTGCGCCCAATCATGTCACCGAGCCGACCCATGCTGGGTAGTAAACAGACGATACCGAGTAAATACGTTAAAACAACCCACTCGACAGCCCCAAGACTTGCATTAAAGTCATGCTGGATGGTGTTGAGGGCAATATTGACAATCGAACCATCGACCGTCGACATAAACGTGCCACTTCCCACCGCGGCTAATGCCAACCACTTACGCGACGAATCTGCCGGCGCACTCTGCATGTCGTTTCACCCTTTGTGTATAGCTCTCCCCAGCCACGTTGGTGGGGTGGTTACTCGTTGCGATACCCGAGCCAGCGCAACGCGCTCGGGTCATCACGCCAGTTGCTACGTGGTTTGACCCACAAATCGAGATAGATGGGTTGCCCAATCAGCGTTTCGATGGCAGGACGTGCCTCCATGCCGATGCGGCGAAGCATCGTGCCGCTCTTGCCAATAATGATGGCTTTTTGTGATTCTTTTTCGACATAAATCGTCATGCGCATGTAGCAGTTGCGTGGGCGCTGTTCCCATTCCTCGACCTCAACGGCCACACCATAGGGGATTTCGTCACCAATCAGGTGCATGACGCGCTCGCGCACCAACTCGGCGGCGATGGCACGCTCGTTTTGGTCGGTGACTTGGTCGGCCGCATAAAATGCCGGCCCTGCAGGCAGGCGCGCTACGATTTCGTTGATGAGCGTATCAAGCCCTTCACGGCGGATGGCCGAAATCGCGACTTCCATGTCCCATGGCGCGAGTAACCGAAATGCGGCCAGACATTCGGCAGCATGCGGATTGGGGCGATCGGTTTTGTTGAGGACGAGGATTTTGGGCGAACGACTGCGGCGGAACATGGCCGCAATCCGCTCGTCGAGCTCGTTGGGCATGTGCGTGATGTCGACCACCATGCACAACACGTCAGCATCGGGGACAGCGTTGCGTGCCTGTTGCACCATGAAGTTGCCCAAACGATTGCGGGGACGGTGGATACCCGGTGTGTCCACAAAAATAATCTGTGCATCTGGGCGGGTCAAGATGCCACGAATCGCACTGCGTGTCGTTTGTGGTTTGGGTGACGTGATGGCGATTTTTTGTCCGATGATGGCATTGAGCAGTGTCGACTTGCCCACGTTGGGGCGTCCCACGATGGCCACAATGCCGGCCCGTTCGACGGTGGGGAGCGTAATGGTGGTATCGTCGACCGGTGGCAGCTCGCTGATATCGTCGACCGGTTCGTCGGGAGAGATGAGTACATCGGCCAGTGCATCATAGCGCCCTGGCGTAGCATGATCGGCATCGGCCACATCGACCCCCAGGATGCGCCCGAGTGGGTCAACATCGAGGATGGCAGGCTCGGCGAGTTCGAGGGTGCTGACGAATGGCGCAAATGCCACCGTGAGTAGCCCTTTGGTGGCATCCCAGCTGACTTCGGGATGTGTGGTGGCCAGTGGTACAAGGGCAGCAGGTTCGGCTTCTTCGTGGAGATCGAGGCGCATCCCCACGACCCGTCCTGTAGTATCACAGAGCAGTTGTACCGGACACTCGAGCTCTTCGCTGGCATCGCCTTCGTTGAGCTCGACAAAGTACCAGTAGAGTGTACCAGCGTCATTATCATATGAAACGTACATAAATCCATTCACATTCTGTTGGTGGATTCAGCATGTCCATACATCGATGAATCCATATGGTGTGGTACGCCCCGCATTGTACCACGCAAGGCACATTACGGCAGGACGGTACTACAACTCCCGGCACTTGCGACGATTTCGACGGACTGGAAATCGCTGAGTGCCAGGATTTCTTCGAGGACGCTTTTGGCCTGTGTCGCTGCTGCCACCATATCCTCGCTCGCACACTGTTGCAAGATGAGCTGTCGGCCCGTTTGGAGCGCATCGAGATCAATATTCAGTAACGATTGTGCCAAAAACCCTTGCTCGCGCGCTATGATGCGACTTTTTTCGACATCGACATCCACACTCAGCACCTTGCTCGGTGGCAGGGTAATTTTGAGTTGTTGCTGATCGGGTGAAACGCTGATGTAGTCTTCGGTGAGCTCGTTGAGTGACACGCCATACGTAATCGAGCCGTGAAAATTCACGATGACGGTGTCGCGCCCGTGTTGTTGGACGTCGTAGTTGAAGGTACGCGTGAATTGGTCGAGCCAATTCAACAACCCCTGTGCATTTGGACTACTCGCTGCCTGCGACATGGTGATGGTGTCTTGGTAGTCACGACGGTAGGTGAGTAGGTCCGATAACTTTTGTGTTTTGACGAGGATGGCACCCTTGTCACGCACCACCGTAGTCGGGGTAATCATGACGATGATGGTGTTGGTCTGTGGTGTGGGGATGAGGGCAATACTGTCATCGGGCAAGGCGGCCTCTACTGGACAGTCTGCGGCTTGCATGCCTGTTATGGTGCGGCTAATGGCGCAGGTGTAGGGTTGGATTGACCCGGCAAAGAGTGCATAAACGGCCGCTAGTCCTGCCAAAATAACCAACCATACCAATGTTGTGTTGTGGCGCGGGTATTCGCGTTGGTCGGCATAGTAGTCGTATTCCTCGTCGTTGCGCCGATCCTCGATGCGATTCAGCGAAACCCGTGGCGGTGGCGGTAATTCACCGGGCGGGGTGCGCCCACGGCGTGGTGGCTGATCATCCATGCGAGACCTCGTGGGGGCGTGTGGCCACATGGAGTGCGACCGCATTGGGGGGCAAGTGGCGGTAGGAAATGTCTGTCCAACCTGCTGCCCGGAGCATGTCGGCCAGGATGGGTGGATCAGGGAAATGGCGTGACGATTCGGGTAAATAGCGATACGCGACCGGATCAGCCCCTAGCAAGCGGGCAATCCGTGGCATGACTTCTTCGAAGTAAAGGCGATGCCCCCAGCGCACCACTGCGAGCTGTGGTCGCGCAACCTCTAGGATGGCGAGTTTGCCCCCTGGTTTGGTAACACGCCGCAATTCGCGGAATGCGGCAGGGATATCACTGACGTTGCGGATGACAAATCCCGCCGTAATCGTGTCGAAGGTGGCGTCTGCAAAGGGCAGGCGCAGGGCGTCTGCAGTCACGAATGCGGAGCGGTCGTCGAGCCGGGCGAGTCCGGCATGCATCATCGGGAATGAAAAATCGGCGCCGATTGCGATGCCATGGGGGGCATATGCCCGCAGCAACGGCAAAAATGGGCCGGTGCCACTCCCAATATCAAGCATGACGGCATGCGGTGCGGGTGCCAACGTGCGCACCGTGATGCGGCGCCACCAATCATCGAGCCCGAAGGTCATCAGGCGATTCATGCGATCATAGCCAGATGCAATGCGTGCAAACATGCTGGCCACATAGCTGGCTTTTTCTTCGGGTGGGGGCAATACGGACACGCAGGTACCTCGTCGTGATAATTACTGGTTGTGCTCGAAAATCATGCGCAACCCTTGGAGAGTCAAATTGGGCTCGACTGCCGTGATAATGGCGGTCTCTTTGGCAATCACGTCGGCAAGCCCGCCAGTCACCACGACTGGACACTGTCTGCCGAGTTCGGCATGCATGCGCGACACGATGCCTTCGACGAGGCCGGTATAGCCGATGATGACACCGGCCTGCATGTGATGCACGGTGTTGCGCGCGATGACTTTGGGTGGGCGCACCAGTTCGACTTGGTAGAGGCGTGCCGCCAATGAAAAGAGCGCATCGGATGAAATCCCCAGTCCGGGTGCAATACACCCGCCCACATAAACGTTGTCGACGACCACATCAAAGGTCGTAGCCGTGCCAAATGCAATCGCAATGACGGGACTGCCATAGGTGCGCACCGCAGCCAGCGAATTGGCGATGCGGTCGGATCCCATTTCGTCGGGATTTTCGACATCGAATGTGAGTCCACTCGAAATGCGTGGACCGACGACAAGTGGCGTAATGCCAAGATATTTACTACACAGGTGACTGAATTGCATCATGAGGGGGGGGACCACACATGACAGCACACAGCCGTGAATTTGACTGACGTCGATCTGTTCGAGGGCAAAAAGATTGCGAATGAGTACAGCATACTCATCGGCGAGTTTGTGGCGTTCGGTCAGGACTCGCCAGTGCGCGATAATCTCTGTCCCCTTGAAAACGCCAATTTTTATATTGGTATTGCCGATATCGATGGCCAACAACATAATCTGTAGTTCCTTTGGTCAACGGGTGTCACTGTATCGTCATTGTACCACTCACATTCACTGTGGTGCATGCAGAAATCTGCGGTATGATAGATGCAGTATTCGCGGCAGCAAAGTGTAGGCACGGTCTATGCAAATATACCCACCGGATGATCCGTTTTTGTTTCAATTCATGCTAGGGAACATTCCCATTGCACTGCGCTGGTATGGCGTATTAATCGTCGGCGGCGCCATGATTGCGGCGCAGTGGTCGGCGAGCCGGGCTGCCAGCCGTGGTCAAGACCCCGAACACGTGTGGAACATTGTGGTACTCGGCATGATTATGGGCATTGCCGGGGCACGTGCCTATTATGTGGCATTCGAATGGCCACGCTTTGCCAATCAGAGCATTATCAACATCATCAATCCGGCCACGGGTGGTCTCGCCATTCATGGGGCATTGATTGGTGCTATCAGTGCGGCGTGGCTCTATACGCGTCGCTACCAGCTCGATTTACGCGAATATCTCGATATCATGATGCCCACATTCATGTTGGCACAAGCAATTGGCCGTTGGGGGAATTTTTTCAACCAAGAGGCA
>CAZIKU010000022.1:0-30602 GCA_964539815.1 uncultured Klebsiella sp.
TATGGTATAAAAAATATGTCCGCTGCGGTGCAGAATGTATTAAAAATCCCACTTGAGGGAGCATTTTTGGCGTAGGTATTGTTATGAATGACGTGAGGTCACACGGAGGGGCGAATGATATTCGCCCGTGCTTTTTCATCAACGAAGTATGATAGGATAGAAGTCAGCGACGTAGTACAAGAAAACAATGATCATTCAAGAACGTTTTGACATCGTGCTGAACAGCGACGGCACACGCCGGGTAACACCGACAGATATTGCACTTCACCAACATCTCGATGGATGCCAGCGTTTTTTGCGCTTGCGTCTCTACGAACACAACATGGGCGCCAATGCGCTCACCAAGGTGATGCGGCGCAACAACCTCAGTATTCAACCACCCTCGCCGCTCCCTGCGATTGTGGGGCAGCAATTCGAACATCGCATCAACGATGCTATTGCACGACTCGGCTGGCCTGTGGTCGAACTCGCAGGGATTGATGCATTACACAACGACGAGCTCGTCCAGCGCATTGCTACACTTCCCAACGAGCATGGCATGTGCGTCATGCAACCCAACCTCGAGGCGGTGATTGGGCAGTGGACGGTCGCAGGGCGCCCCGATATTCTGCGCGTGCAGCGTGACCGTGACGGACAGGTGCACATCCTGATTACCGACATAAAATCAGCATTCCGGGTCAAACCCGAACACCGCACACAGGTCGCCATTTATCACATCATGCTAGACGTGATTCTGCGCCAGTTGGCGCCACACACCATAGCGACCAGCGTACTCTATCAACACCCGACCTCGTTCCCGTCTGATGCTGATGAGGTGCTGATGCTCCAGCAGGCACAGCAGGCTGCCCACGCATGGTACGGCATCGACGAAGCCTGCCTAGAAATGATCGCTCAGCCGCAACAGCTGCGCGACGATGTGGCACGGCTGTTTGCCTTTGATCGGCGATCGGCGTTGTTGCATAGCGTGGATACGCGCTTTAGCGAATTACCGTACGCCATCTGTCGTTCGTGCGAGGGATGTCGCTACATGGAGCTGTGTTTGACCGACAGTGACCAGCGCAATGATGTGGCGCTCGTGCCGTTGATCGATCGCGAAAGCCGGCGTGTGTTTGTACAGCACGGTATTACGACGGTTGCGCAAGTGGCAGCGCTCAAGCAGACGAACCCGGCTCGTGCGTTGCAACCAAATCCCCAGTATGCCAATCAACTCCATGCATTGGCCAACGACACGGTGGTGGGTCCATTTGTTGATCACTGGATTGTGCGGGCACAACAACTGCTCAACCGTAGCAATCACGACATCAAAGTGGGGGCGTATCCCGAGCAAGCCTTGACGACGTTGCCGCGTATCGAAACACAATTTCCCACGGCAGTCGTGATGTACATCGACATCCACGTCAATCATCTCACGGGGTTTGTCTGGCAATGTGGTGTGCTCTTTGACTACTACCTGAATGGTAAATCACATGCCCAATATCAAGTGGTCGAAGTCGCAGAGGTACCACCGATCTCCAGCGACGACGAACGACAACTCATGCAGCGTGTGTTAGCCCAACTGACACAACTCTGGCATACGCACATCCGCAACGTGGATACGACACGTACGGTGCCATTGCATGTGGTGGCTTTTGATGCGAGTGTGTGGCAAGCATTCCAGGATGTACTCAATCGTCATTATGATGATGAGTTGTGTCGGATGTGGCATGACTTTGTGACAACACCGCGTGCATACGATGCGCCACTGCAGACGTTGCTTGTTGATGAAGTACGCCATGCCAATCGTATAAATACCACAATCCCTAGTCTGATGGCACTTGCAAGCGTACAGGGGTTCAAATGGGAAGACGAGCAGTATAAATTTCGCTCGCTCTTTCAATATATGCATTTTGATGCAAGTGGACGTACCAGTGATGGTAACGGGTACTATGTGCAACGGGCTCGTTTTAGTAGCACGATTCCGCTTGAATACGCCTATGCGGCCTGGCAACAACTCCCGACAGTGAGTGTGGCACCAGAAAGTGATGGCTTGGCCCGTTTTCGTCATGTCAATCGCGCCATGCTCGTGGCGTACTGTCGGACGCGCCTTGGTGCACTCGCCTACGTGGCCAAACGTGTCGGTCGCTGGTGGAGCAATCGCTGCGAAGCGGTCGATATCCGCACATTGGGACAAACCCACGCTGCTCCAACGCAACTGAGCGGGGTAGTCCGCGAATACATGGAGGTTGAGCGTCAAGCAGAATTAGCGCAATGGCGGGCAGCGCGGGCCGCACATCCTGTAGCACGTGTGCGAGCTGGGACCACACTCATCGTCGAATTCCGCAATGAGTGGCAATCCGCACAGACCCGTATGCACCTGACGCAGTTGAGCAAAGCACAGCAGGCAAACCTGCCAGTGCCCATGGCCAAGGTTGTGCTCGTGGTCTCGGTGGTGCATGGTGGCGAATTGCCGGCATTGATACAACAAATCGAACTCAACGAACTTGCCGGAGAATCTAGTGCAGCGATTTTGAACCCGCTCCTGAGTGCAACGGATAAACCGCTGTGGCCCGAACAGTTGATGACGCAAGGCATGCGCGTGCGCATTCAACAGCGCGACATCGATAACGGTAGACTGACGCTGGAAGTCGAGTCAATGCAACACGATGCACCGTATTCATTTGGTGGCCGCGCATTTGTGCCTGTCGATGCAGCACACTACACGTTGGATGTTGCACCCGACAATGTGCCAGCCCGCATCACCAACAAAGCGGTACAACGCGTCATCGACGATGCGCAGTACAACACGTTGTATCGCCATTTGGCAGATATGCCCGGCACCGTTACGAGCCTAGACGCCACCGCGATGCAACGTTATATCGTGGCCTGTGATCGTGTGGGGCCGTTTTTTGCAGATGATGCCCGTGCCTATGTGTCGGAATTCGCAGATGCGGGCATCTTGCTCGTGCAGGGGCCACCAGGAACGGGCAAAACTTTTACCACCGCACACGCTATCATGGCGCGCATGTATGCGGCCATGTCCCACAAGCGCCCATTGCGCGTGGTGATTAGCTGTCAGACCCACGCAGCAATTAATGAGTTGCTCAATAAACTTGCCGATGTCAAAGCAAAACTGAACAATTTACCTGCGGAAATGGCACAGCTCCTGCAGCGTATCGCACTGTTCCGGTACCGGCGCCCCGATGCGGATATGGCGATGACCGGCATTCAGTACGTCCAAGACAAAGCACAAATGCTCCAGCTGTTGCATGCCCAGCAATGGTGTGTGGTAGGGGCGACGCCGACGAGCATTGAATCGTTGGCGGCAGACACTGGCGCCTGGTGCGATATATTGATTCTCGACGAAGCGTCGCAGATGAGCATTCCACATGCGCTCGTCGCTGCACGTGTGCTCCAGCCCGGTGGCATGCTGATTGTGGTGGGTGACCCACGGCAAATGCCGGTAATTGTGGCCAATGATTGGGCAGACGTGCAACGGCGGAGTTTTGTGCGTTACCCGGTGTATCGCGCCCTGTTTGATTATTTATATGCACGTCAGTCAGAACCAGGGCAGATGATTGCCATGGTGCGCCTGGCGACGAGTTATCGTGTGCCGCCCCGCTTAGCCGATTTTTTACGCCACGAAATTTATCAACATGATGGCATTCAGTATCACTCACAGCAACAGGAAGTGATGCGCACGATTGCTTCGGGGAATTTGTTCGTGGATGCCGTGTTGCATGCCGAGTATCCGATTGTGTTGATCGAGCACGACGAAGCGGAGAGCCGTGCGCGGAATCTGTTTGAAGCAGAGTTGGTGACGAGTATTGTGGTGCCGTTAATCCAGGCGAAACTCGATGCACAACGTGGATTTGGTGTCGTTGTGCCGCATCGCATGCAACGGAGCACCATCAAAACACTGCTCAAACCAGCTATGCCAGCCCGCACTGATATGCTCTTTGGCGACGTTGAAGTTGCTGGGGTGGATACCGTGGAGCGCTATCAGGGGAGTGAACGCGACGTGATGATTGTGAGTGCCACCGAAAGTGACAGTGACTACATCCAGCGCAATGAATCGTTTTTGTTTGACATGCGTCGCCTCAACGTGGCATTGAGTCGGGCACGCCACAAAGTCGTGCTGGTGGCATCCGAACAGGTCTTGGACTATATCGCCAATGACCCGCGGGTGGGTGCCCAAAGCCAACTCTGGAAAAATCTGCGGCAATACTGGTGTACGACGGTGCTCTATGATGGGGAAATTGCCGGGCAGCGCGTGCGCGTGCGTGGACACCACATGCACCCCGACACCCACACCAATGGGTGAGCGCGAGGTGCGTGGGTACGTAACAGTTTATTCGTGACGCAGTGCTTGGATGGGATTCAAGCGTGCCGCGTTGCGTGCGGGCCAGATGCCGAAAAAGAGCCCCGTGGCAAGTGACACCGATAACGAGATGAGAATGGAGTCGATGGTGATGGGTGCCTCAAAGGTGCCCGTCACTGTAAGCACGATAGGCAGAATGCTTCCCATGACTACGCCTATCAGCCCACCCAGCATGCTCAGCACAGTGGCTTCGATCATGAATTGGAGCAAGATATCACGACTTTGTGCCCCTACTGCACGGCGTAAGCCGATTTCTTTGGTACGTTCTGTCACACTCACGAGCATGATGTTCATAATACCAATTCCACCCACCAGTAATGAAATACCAGCGATGGCAGCCAAGAACGTGGTAAGCAACGACGTGATGGTCGACAGCGATTCTAGGAATGATGCCTGATTGAGCACGTTGAAGTCATCATCACTACCGTCGGCGTTGAGTTTGCGTTTGTCGCGCAAGGTCATTTGAATGCGTTGTTGCGTGAATGTGATATCCTCGGCGTTGATAACCGACAACGAAATCGTGTTGACCCGCAAGTTGCCATCTGCAGTACGTGCAGAAAAAAGGCGATTCTGGGCCAGCGTAATTGGTACGATTGCCTGGTCGTCTACCGAGCCAAATGGACCACCGCCTTTTGATTCCATTACGCCGATGACACGACATGCCAGCGAATTGATGCGCACCAATTGCCCAACAGCTTCGCCACTACCAAAAAGGTAGGTTTTGAGTGACGAGCCGAGTACCACGACTTGGGATGCGCCTTGCACATTGGCATCGGTAAAAAACGATCCTGAAGCCATGGTCACATTTTGCACTTGTTTGTAGGTGGCAGTTGTGCCGATGACTTGCGAGGACTTTTCTGCTGCTGCTGCGGTGATGGTGGCGTTTGAAGTGAATTGTGGCACTGGTCCGATGATCGGTAGTTTCATGACTTCAATGGCTTTTACATCAGCCATTGTGAGGGGGGCAATGTTGCCTGATTGTCCTGGCCCACGGTTGGGGCGACTATTGAAAATGGTCAGTACATTGGTCCCGAGTGACGAAAACTGATTGGTAATGGCCAAGCTGGCACCATTGCCAAGTGTCATCAGTGAAATGACTGATGCGACACCGATGATGATGCCCAGCATGGTGAGAAACGTGCGCAAGCGATTTGCCAAAAGACTGTCAAGTGACACGCGCAGGAGCTCGCGATAATCGAGTCCATTACGGCCACTTTCTTGCACTGGAGTTAGCACCCGACGTGGTGCACTCGCATTAGACATGGGGCACCTCGTTTTTGCGGTCATTGGTGACCACACCATCACGAATCATGATGGTGCGATCTGCATATGCTGCGATGTCTGACTCGTGCGTCACAATGATGACGGTGAGTTGCTGATCGCGGTTGAGCTGGCGCAACGTGAGCATAATCTCTTCGCTCGTGGTGCTATCGAGTGCTCCCGTTGGTTCATCTGCCAAGATGACTGCAGGACTCCCAGCAAGTGCGCGTGCGATGGCGACACGTTGTTGTTGGCCACCAGAGAGCTCGTTGGGCCGGTGATCCATGCGATTCCCCATGCCTACAATCTCTAGGGCAACCTGCGCACGGCGCTTGCGTTCTTTGGTGTCGATGCCACGGTAGAGCATCGGCATTTCCACATTGGCGAGTGCCGTTTGCCGTGGCAAGAGCATGTATTGTTGGAATACAAAGCCGAGTTTGCGCGCGCGCACCGCCGAAAGTTCGTTGTCGGCGAGTGTGGCCACTTCGATGCCGTCAAGCGTATAGCTGCCTGATGTGGGTGTGTCGAGGCAGCCGATCATGTTCATCAGCGTGCTTTTCCCACTACCACTCGGCCCCATGATGGCGACAAATTCACCCGAAGCGATGTGCAGGTTGATGCCACGCAGTGCGTGTACTTCAATTTCGCCCATCGTATAGACTTTGGTCATATCACGAATAGTTATCACGTGTCTATCCTCATCCTACGTCACTACGGTCTGCCGAAACCACCGGCGGGGGTGGTGTTGGTGAGTGGGGTCGCAATGATTTCTTGACCTTCCTCGAGCCCTGTCAATACTTCGGTTTGGACGCCGTCACTCAGACCGATGGTGATATCTACGTCTTTGGTGGTGGTGCCGGTATCGGGGACTTGCACGATGCGTCCACTTCCTTTGGGGAGAATGGCCGAATTGGGAATCAAGAGCACGCCTTTTTTCTCGGCAGTGACTAATTCCACGATGGCGGTCATCCCAACGCGTACCCGTGGGTCATTATCAACAAAGTCGATGCGCACCTTGTAGCTGACCACACCGCTCGTCGTATCTGCGACGGGTGAAATATTGGCGACGGTGCCGGTTTGTTGCCAATCTGGGAGTGCGTCGATGGTGAGCTTGGCAGTTTGACCTGCCTTGATGTAGACGATATCTGTTTCACCGAATTTGACATCGATGTGCATCGGATCACGATCAATAATCCCAACCGTATTCCCTGAAGATGACTGTCCGACAGTCAAACCCATGCTACTAATGATGCCGTCAAAAGGCGCCCGCAATGTGGCGTTTTCAAGTTTGAGCTTGGCTTGGTTGTAACTTGATTCTGCTTGTGTGACTGTTGCCTGTTGAATGGCGACATCGGTTTGGGTGCCGGGTGTGATAATTTTGTCGAGGTTTGCTTTGGCCGATTCGAGGGTTGATTCACTTTGTCGCACAGATGCCTGCGCTGCAGTGATATCTGCCTCGGTTGGGTTGAGTAACGTGGAAAGTTGCAGTTTGGCATCATTCAACGCGGCCTCGGCCTGCGAAATATTCGCAACTTCCGCGGCTTTCGCATTATCGTAGGTTACTTGTGCGGCTTGGACGTTCTGTTCTGCGGTGCGTAAGGCTGATTCTGCTTGGACCAAATTATCGCGGTAGGTGTTTTTGGAAGCATCACTAATCGGACCACGTCCCGATGCCGGATCAGCGTTGTTGCGATCGACATAATCCCAGTTGTACTTGGCGACCCCATACTTGGATTGCGCCTGAATCAACGATTCACTTGCTTTGGACAAGTCGAGTTCGGCTTTGGTTTTGGATGCCGAGTTGCTGTCGCGCGTGGTCTGCAGGGATGTTTCTGCCTGCTGTACTTTGAGTTTAGCCGTGCTAATTTTGTCATCTGTGGGATTTTTCAGCGCGGACAGTTTTTCACGTGCACTTGCAAGCTGTGCTTGGGCACTGGTCACTGCGGCTTGCGCCGATACCAGATCGCTGCTGCGCCCTGAGCCTGTTGTAAGTTGATCAAGCTTGGCTTTTGCGCTGTCGAATGCGGCCTTGGCCGATGCTACTTGGAACTCGATGTCGCGTGCATCAATCGTTGCAAGTACCTGACCTTGTTTGACGCTGTCTCCCTCTTGGACTGCGATGGTGCTCACAATTCCTGTTGTCTGAAAGGTAAGAGAGACGGATTGGTCTGCAACAATATTGCTACTGCCCGATACTAGCGTCGTCAAATCACCACGCGCCACCTTGGCGGTATTTGTCCGTGTGGTTGTGCTTGTCGTGCTCCGCGCACGTACAATGAAAAAGCCGATTATTGCTACTGCCACGACAATACTGACAATAACGATGGGCTTGCGAAGCCACTGTCCCATGATCAACCTTACTTTCACTGCGATGTTTTTTTGTTCGCCTCTTATAATGTACCTAGAAACTGCATCAGTTGGATGTTTCGTTTTGGTGATTCTGAATCACTCTTTTGGGTGATGCTGTATGTTTCTCATCTCTCCATAATATTCAGTATGATTCATACAAATGATGGAAGTTCGCACAACCAGCTCCCCCCGCGCAGTCAAATCATCATCCGCAGTGCCTTGATTCTGGCCTTGCCGACGTTGGTGACAACGCTGACAATGCTGATTTACCGTATCGCCTATCACGATAGCTTCTTCCCTGCGCCTCCATCAGGGCCAGTACCAGCTTGGGTGTTCCCGTCGCTTCCTTTTTTGGTGGCAAATGGCGCAGCGTTGGTGCTGCTCCGCAAGGGGCAATCAACGGTATCTGCCTTGGTCTTGATTACCTTTTGGACGTTTTCGATGACCGGCGTCATCATGCGCTTTGGGGCACACACCTTTTTTCCGGCCATGTTGGTGGTGCCAATTGGTGCGAGTAGTTTACTGTTTGCGCGGCGGACAAGTTTTATTCTCGCCGCAATATCTGCTACCGCTGTGGCGATTTCGGCTTGGTTTCACATGCATCGCCCGGGGTTTAGTTACCAAGACGTCTTTACCGCACAACTCATCACCAGTGAGCCACGCTTGGGCATTGGCATGTCGATCGCAGTAGCGTTTTGGTTCAGTTTATTTATGGCAGTAGCACTCATTACTTCGATTCTGGCAAGTAATTTACAGCGTTCAGTACAACAAACTGCAGCGAATGCAGCGGCCCTTAAAGCATTGAGTGACGAACTCGAGCAACGCGTGGAAGATCAAACAGCAAGCCTCCTCGCCGGCGAACGCGAACAAGCGATGTTGGCTGAACGGACACGCCTAGCACGTGATATTCACGATACGTTGGCACAAGGCTTGACTGGCATTATTGTGCAAATCGGTGCCGCGCAGCAGGCCATCCGTGCCAATCATCCTGACGCCAATATGCACATCGATATTGCCGCACGGCTGGCGCGTGAATCGCTAGCTGAGGCACGTCGTTCGGTCTGGAATCTGCGTGCCGAAGCCCTAGAACGTGGTGATTTGCGTGATGCATTGCGGGGGTTGGTCGACAACTTTCGTCACCCGCGACTCCGTGCTTCGTTTGTGTGTACGGGCGACTGGTATGTACTCTCTGCAGATGTCGAATCAGCATTATTGCGTGTCGCCCAAGAAGCATTAGCCAATGTGGTGCGACATTCCCAAGCCACACACGTTGCAGTATCATTGACATATCATCCGCAGCATATTGCCTTGGTGATTCGCGATAACGGTCAAGGCTTTGGTGATGCCGTGACGAAAGTGATGCACCCGCAGATGCACTTTGGCATCGTCGGTATGCGCGAACGCATTGCAGCCCTCCATGGCACATTAGCGTTGTTTGATGAAAACGGTGCCGTGGTATCGGCATCAATTCCCCTCAAGGAGTCATAAATGGAAGCCCCCCCGATTCGTGTGTTGGTTGTCGATGATCACCCCGTGGTCCGGCATGGCCTGTTGTCGTTGTTGCGCTACGAGCCGGGATTTGTAATAGCGGGTGATGCCGCAGATGGCGAAGCAGCGGTGGCAGCAGTCTTGGCATACGACCCAGATGTCGTGTTGCTGGATTTGCGTTTACCACGCCTCAACGGTGTCGAAGTCATGCTCCAGGCACGGGCAAATGGCTCAAAAGCACGCTTTTTGGTTTTGACGACGTATGATAGTGACAATGACATTCAACGTGCCTTGGCAGCAGGGGCCAAAGGCTATCTCCTCAAAGATGTAAGCCCGGAAGAATTGATTCAGGCCATTCGTGGCGTCATGCATGGCAAGGCTGCACTCGAACCCAGCGTGGCGGCACGTGTGTTGGCGCGGAGCTATGACAATCACGCCGATGAATTGTCGACACGTGAAATCGAGGTATTGCATTATTTGGTGCGTGGCGATGGTAATCGGGCAATTGCGTTGGCATTACATGTGTCTGAAAATACCATTAAAACGCATATCAGCCATATATTTGCCAAGCTCGACTGCCAGAGTCGTGCCGAAGCAGTGGCGATTGCGTTACAACGAGGATTGGTGTCATATACAAATGGAAGTACCAGCGTGTGATTGCTACAGCATTTACACGCTCGTTGTACAATGATGATGTGTTCGGTCATACAGAGGAGTAGCACACATGGCACCATTGAAGGTTGCAGTGATTGGCGTCGGCGGAATTGCCCATACGCACATGCCAGGTTGGAAGGCATCACCTGATGCTGAGGTCGTTGCCGGTGCAGATATTAGCGCACCCGCGTTGGAGAAATGGTCCACCCAGTATGGGATTACTCATACGACCACTGATTTCAACGAAATCTTGCGGAATCCGGATATCGACATTATCGACATTTGTACGCCCAACATGCACCATGCACCGTTGGCGATTGCCGCCCTCGAAGCAGGCAAGCATGTGATTTGTGAGAAGCCACTTGCACCAACGCCTGCTGAAGTGCGCAAAATGATTGCAGCGCGCGACAAATCAGGCAAAAAACTCATGACCGCACAACACTTCCGCTTTGCAGGCACGTCACAGGCCATGAAAAAGGAAATCATGACGGGCGCCCTTGGTGACATCTACCATGCCCGTAGCTGGATGCTGCGTCGCAACGCCTTTATCCCAACTGCTGGTTTCGTCAAAAAGGAATTGAGTGGTGGTGGCCCGTGTATCGATATCGGTGTACACGTCCTCGACCTCACCCTGTGGTTGATGGGGCATCCCAAACCGGTGGCTGTGACTGGTGTAGCGCGCCGTGAACTCACCAAAAAGCCCGGCGCTTTCTCGGTATGGCACCCGGGTAGCATTCCTGCAGATATGGACGTCGAAGACTTCGCATCAGGGTTCGTGCGCTTCGAAAACGGCGCCACCCTTGTCATCGAAGTCAGCTGGGCGTTGCACCACGACACCATGGGCGAAGACATGCAGATTTGGCTCTACGGCCAAGATGGTGGCGCACACTGGCCCAAAGCTGAGTTCCTCTCCACCAACTACGAGACGCGCCAGCTCTACAATCGCCAACTCAAGGTGACCAGCGATCAGCTCGAACCACACGCGCAAGAGTGTGTCGAATTCGCCAAGGCGGTAGCGAACGGTGCACCATCACCCGTGCCCGCTGAACAATCACTGTATGTCATGTCGATTCTGGATGGGATTTATCGCAGTCAACGCGAAGGACGCGAAGTCAGCATCGACCTGTAGCGCGAATCGCATACAAGCATTACGACGAGGGCAGTGCGTATGCGCACTGCCCTAGTTGATTATTGGCCATACGCGCAACTCGATAGATGTGGTTGCGCGACTGAGGTATGCATCATTGTTGGCGTACGCAACCACAATTTGTCCGGGTGCACCGTTTTCATCTAACAAAAATGCTACTTGTCCGTAGACACTTTGACCGGGCATGACCGTCGTCGCCAAAAATGGCTTCCCCAATTCTTCGGTAATCTGTTCACTTTGCCAGGTGTTGCCGTCAATGTCGATGATGCTCATGTATGTACGATCGAGATAGATTGCTGGCTGTGCTTGACTGCGCATATTCGTAATTTGTATCGTCATTGTCACAAAACGTCGATTGCTCGGGGGCAAACTACTGTAGAGTTGAGATGCATACTGAATACTACTCACTGCAAAGCGAATACCATCGTTTTGCGCATACCAGTACCCATTGACTGGCATACGATAGCGGAATCCATCGAGAATCTGTGCGGGCAACACTACACGTGGCGGTGTCGCTGTAGTGAATGCATCGATGTGTTGTGTGGGGATTAGCGTATCAGCAATCACAACGGGTGTGGTCGTGACTGTTTCGTTCACGGGCATGGTAGCCGTTGCGACCAATGGCGTGCTCGTAGGTTCATCCGTTGACGCTGTCATGGTGGGAATCGCTGATTCTGGCGTTGTTGTAGCAACCACAGGTGTTGCGGTGATGACAATCTGTGGTGTTGCGATATGGACTTTCTCGAGCAGCCACGTCATCGTATCAGCGGTGCGTGTATCTGCTTGGGTATCTACTGAGGGCGTAATCGTCGGTATGCGTGCTGGTGCAGTCACATTCTGCGAATGTGGTGCCACAATCGGTAGTCCGAGTAGATCTAAACGTTGTTCACGAAAACTCAAAATGCGCTCGAATACCACCTCATCAATGGATTCAGATGAGGCAAATAGACTCGTGATCAGAATCGATGTTACGAATAATACTCGCAAAAGTGTGCGCACGATGTCACCTGTGACAGGGCTTAGGCGAATACTGTAAGTATACAAAGCGGTGAGCTTGTTGGCTTCACAAAAGTGGCAATTTCGGCGTTGTAAAGATTACAATTCTCACACAAAGTAGATTATCGTAACTGTATTTATGGAATAATCGGCCATACACGAAGTTCGATAGTTTGCGTAGTACGACTGGTGTACTCATCGAGATTGGCAGTGCTGATTGTTAGTTGCCCTGGGGCCGTATATTCGTCGATCAAAAATGCAACCTGCCCACCGACGCGTTGTCCTGGGGCGATGCGTGAAGCTGGCAGTGCTTGTGACAACTCATCACCTTCGAGCAGGGCCGGTACCTGTTTGCCATCAATGTCAGTCAACATAATATTGGTGCGGTCGACATATGCATCTACCCCGTTGGTACGCAGATTGGCGACGGTCAGCGAGCAGACAACAAAGCGCTTTTTGGCAGGAGCAGTAAACGCATAGAATGTGTCGAGGTACTTAAAACTTCCCACCGCCACATAAATGCCTTCTTTGGAATGATCCCAGTACCCGTTCACCGGCATACGATAACGGAATCCGTCGAGAATTGATGCCGGTAATATGACGACTGGAGTGGCGGTAGGTGGTGGCGTGTCGATGAGTATGGGTTGTGTGGTCGCAGTCGCCGGTTGTGTGGTCGCAGTCGCTATGGGATTAGCCGTGTTGATCGGACGCGCAGTGGCAATGGTCCGTTGCGTGGGTTGGACGGCAATGTGTGATGTGGCTGTGGCTGATGGGACTCGTGGTGGCGTGGCTGATGCGGTGGGCGGCATGGTGGCAGGTATCGCAGTCGCCGTACGCGGTGCCGTGGCCGCAGGTCGTGTCGCCGTTGCCACAATCTGTATAGTCTGCGTCGCGACACGTGCAAAAGTGGCCGTTGCTGTCGGTACGAGAGTGACATCGACTCGCGCTGGTGCCATCACGCTGCCGAGACCGAGTAACGCGATGTTGCTGCGTACATTCGTGACGAGTACGTCAATCATCGTGGTCAAGGCATTGCCACACACGGTATGATCTACCGTTGACTCATTCTGCGGGTCACAGGGTGGTTCGCTGTCGGTGACCACAGGTGGGACGGTTGGCGCGCCCATGAACGTGGAGAGCGAATGGCGTACTTGTGCAGAGGGAAATACAATGCAAAAGAGCACAACGATTATCACGAGTAACATGTTGCGATTTTGCATGCGAACCTCAAACACCATAGGAAGATACACGTATTTGGTGTGAATGTATTATAGAGATTTATAAGGATAAATGCAAATCACCATATAATTGTATATGGCTTTGTAATCAACAAAAAATGTATCAATGGTATATTTTGCTTACATTAAAAATAGATTACACTTTCGGGTTTTTCTGTGCGCAGGTTATTGCGATATGCCATAGCAATCACGTAATCCCTCAAAATCTCTAAAGAAAGAGGAACACTGGTGTCATATTTGAAAACGAATAGGGTATAATTGTGTATCATACCCAAGCACACAGATTCATTTAGGAGTGGACTATGCACACAGCATCGTGGGCAGCCAAAATGCGTTACCGCATTGACAACATTTTTGCGCGTGGTACAGGGGCACTCATTATTTTGCTTGCTATCATCTCGTTGCTCATCATTGTGGTGATTGCTGCGGTGGTGCGCATCTTTAATCTTGCACCAGATGGTGACATCTCGTTTGCCAAATTGGTCTGGATGGGGCTGATGCGCACGCTCGACTCTGGCACCATGGGTGGCGACGAAGGGAGCTGGGGCTTTCTTTTTGCCATGTTAGCAGTGACCATTGGCGGTATTTTTGTGGTCAGTACGCTGATTGGTGTCCTGAGCGCCGGTATCGAGGGTCGTCTTGAGTCCTTGCGTCGTGGGCGCTCCAAAGTGGTCGAAACCGGACACACCGTCATCCTCGGCTGGTCGCCGCATGTGGTGACGCTTATTTCCGAACTCATCGAGGCCAATGCAAGTCAACGCGATGCGTGTATTGTGATTTTGGGCGACACTGATACCGTCGAAATGCAAGATGAACTCAATGACAAAATCGATTCATTTAAGTCGACACGGATTGTCTGTCGTACGGGCAACTCGATCGATGCCTCGGACCTGGCGATTGTCAGTCTACAGACGTCCAAGTCTATCATCGTGATGCGTCCAGAAGGCGAAGACCCTGACGCTCAAGTCATCAAAATTCTGCTTGCAATTACCAAAGACCCCAATCGTCGTGCCGAACCGTATCACATCGTTGCAGAAATCTATGACTTGGCCAACTACGATGTAGCCAAACTCGTCGGTGGTAATGAAGTCGAGTTGATTCCTGTTGGTGATTTGGTGGCCCGTGTCTTGGCACAAACATGTCGGCAGTCTGGGCTATCGATTGTCTACACGGAATTGCTTGATTTTGGTGGCGATGAAATCTACTTCAAACACGAACCGGCGTTGGTTGGCAAGTCGTTTTATGATGCACTAAACACGTATCCAGAATCGACGGTAATCGGGTTGTGTGCCATAGGACAGTCAGCCAAGCTCAATCCTGCCAAGGATACAATCATCGGTCCACAGGATGAATTGATTTTTATCGCTTCCGATGATAGTGCGATTCACTACAACCCTGCAGCAGCTGTCGCATTTGCAGAGACAGCGCTCTGCAGTGGTACGGTGACACCTAATAAACCAGAACACACACTGGTACTCGGTTGGAATTGGCGCACCGAAACAGTGGTACGTGAATTAGACAACTACGTGGCATCTGGCTCGGATATCACGATTGTTGCCAACGATCCCAATGGCACTATCGCCGAAAAAGTGCATGCGTTGTCGTTGCAACATCAAGCGATTACCTTCCAGAATGCAGATACGACGCAGCGTGCTGTTTTGATGACACTGCCACTCGCATCGTATCGTCATATCATCGTGATGTCGTATTCGGATACACTCGAAATCCAGTTGGCTGATGCACGTACATTGGTCACGTTGTTGCATTTGCGCGATATCGCCAACAAAAGCGGCCACTACTTCTCAATCGTCAGCGAAATGTTGGATGTGCGTAACCGCACACTAGCAGAAGTGACCAAGGCAGATGACTTCATCGTCAGCGATCGCTTGGTGAGTTTGTTGATGGCACAGGTGTCTACCAACAAAATGCTGAATAGCGTGTTTACCGATTTGTTTGATGCCAATGGCTCGGAAATCTACCTCAAACCGATGAGTGACTATGTCACCACGGGAGAATCTGTCACCGTGTCAACACTCATCGAAGCCGCCATCCGCCGCAACGAAGTTGCCATCGGGTATCGTATCGAAGCCATGCACTCTGATGCGGAGCATCAGTATGGCATCGTAATCAATCCACCCAAGGCTCGTGAAGTCACATTCAGTGCCAACGATATGATTATCGTATTGGCGAACGCATAGACTCCCCCACGGGAACAAACAACGACCTGCGATAGTCATCATGGTATGATTGTCGCAGGTGTTTTTTTCGGTAAAAGTAGGCGTCAATGTGGCATGGAATGGTCCGGTTGATAATCGTCATCAGTATTGTGATGGGACTGCATAGTTGGTCGTCTGTCACGGTACAGGCGGCTGAGTCACGCAGTGACGCACTCATCCCCGTGCTCGTCACACTCAAAAATACGACGCGAATCGAAGCACGCAATAGTTCCCCGGCAGCACAAGCACTGCGCCGCAAGTTAATCAAATACACACAACAACGCTTCATTGATCGTCAATCAGACCACATCAAAGGTGTCAAAAAACAATTCACCGTCCTCAACACCATTGCCATGCAAGTCGATGCCACCGCACTTGCTGCATTGCGCGCTGATCCTGACGTGGCAAGTGTCACCATTGACAGACCACGCCGACTATTCCTAGACAACAGTACAAAAGTCATCAACGCTCCGCCTGCATATGCCGCCGGGTACACGGGCGCAGGAACGACGGTGGCCGTGCTCGACACGGGCATCGCCAAAAACCATCCGTTTCTGACAGGCAAAGTTATCGCAGAAGCCTGTTTTTCGAGTAATGATACCGACTACGCCAGCTTGTCGCTGTGCCCTGGGCGGGTAACGTCATCGTATGCTACTGGAAGTGCCGAGCCGTGTGCGACGGCGATTAGTGGTTGTACGCACGGCACACATGTAGCGGGAATTGTCGCCGGCAATCGGGTGACCTATGCAGGAAGGGCGATTGCAGGGGTGGCGCCGGATGCGTCGTTGATTTCGGTACAGATTTATTCGGAGTTCCCCGCTGGGAATCTTTGTGGTGCGAGTCGCTGCGTATTGTCGTTTGATTCAGACCAAATTGCGGCGCTCGAGTGGTTGTATCTCAATCGTACACGCCCCGAATGGAAAAATCTGGTTGCGGTCAACATGAGCCTCGGTGGCGACTCGAGTAATACGTTTTGTGATAACGACGTGGTGGCACTCAAGGCGGCCATTGATCAGTTGCGCAGCGTCAATATTGCGACGGTGATTGCTAGTGGGAATGCGTCCAAAAAAGATGCCATTGCGTTCCCGGCCTGTATTTCATCGGCCATTGCCGTGGGATCCACGGATTTTACGCTCATTAATGATGCGTATAGCGAGGGCGTTTCATCGTTTTCGAATGCACCAACCGCCGCTAATAATGCCCCAAATGCGAATGGCGATCGATTGCTGGATTTGCTTGCCCCGGGTGGGAGCATTTTTTCATCGTACATGAGTTCGTATGCAAGTTTATCGGGGACATCCATGGCGACGCCACATGTGGCAGGGGCGTGGGCGGTGATTCGTAGTGCGAATGCAGATGCAACAGTTGCGCAGGTGTTAAACGCCATGCAGGCGAGTGGCCGCGCGATTGCGGATACACGCATTGGTGGTTCGGTTACCGTCCCGCGCATCGATGTCTATCAGACACTGGTGCAACTGCTGGGTGATGTGCCCACCGCGACACCGACGGCGACACGCACCTTTACGGCTTCGCGGACGCCGAGTACGACGCTGACACCGAGCAATACACGGACTCCAACACGGACGGCGACAGCTACGGCTACACGGAGTGCGACACCAACCCTGACCAATACGCATACGCCGAGTAGTACGCGGACTGCGACAAATACCGTTACGCCCAGCAATACCTGGACACCAACCAACACCATGACGCCCAGCAATACACGCACCAACACACGGACGGCCACAGATACGCATACCCCGAGTAACACGCGGACTGCGACGAATACGTTCACGCCGAGTAACACGCGGACCGCGACAAAGACTGTTACCCCGAGCAAAACGCGCACTGCCACGCGCACTGCAACCAATACGCGGACTGCGACGAATACGTTCACGCCGAGTAACACGCGGACCGCGACCAATACTGCTACACCGAGTAATACCCGCACCAGCACGCGTACGTCGACAAGTACACGCACGCCGACGAGTACACGCACGCCGACGAGTACACGCACGCCGACGAGTACACGTACGTCGACAGTGACTGCATCAGAAACAGCGACAGAGACCGCATATCCAGAACCATAAAAAAACCTCCACCCGTGCATATCACGGGTGGAGGGAACGAGACTGAGTGATTAGCTCTGGACGGCTTCGAGTTCGATGGTGATGGTGATATCTTCGCCGACCAAGAACCCACCGGTTTCGAGCGCGACATTCCATGTCAAGCCGAAGTCTGCACGGTTGATTTTGGTGCTAGCATTGAATCCTGCGCTGGTGGTGCCCCATGGGCTTTTGGCTTTGCCCGTGAAGGTAGTGTCGAGTGCGACAGCGCGGGTGACGCCTTTGATGGTCAGATCGCCATGAATCTTGCCCGTGTTGGTGCCGGTAACTTCCACCTTGCTGCTTTTGAAGGTGATGGTGGGGTAGGTGGCTGCATCGAAGAAATCGGGTGAGGTCAAGTGACCATCGCGCTTTTCGTCGCGCGTGTTGATGCTGGCCACATCGATGGTCACTTCAACGCTCGAATTGGCTGGGTTTGTTTCGTCGATGTTGATGGTACCACTGAATTTGTTGAACTGACCACGTACGGTCGAAATCATCATGTGCCGAACGGCAAAAAGAATCTCAGAGTGACTTGTGTCGATGTTCCATGCCATGATACGGTGCTCCTCTATGGTTGCGTGTGTCAACACTCCGTTGACTGACAATCACAGTGTAGCAAGCAGGTGTCGACATCAGCGTATACACAACGTGAACATGCGCTATTCACTAGTGGTATGTCTGTTTGAGTGCGGCGATTTGTGCCAACAACAAGGCGCGTCCACCGTGACGGGCAATCGTCTCGGCTTGTGTGAGATAGGTGTGTGCCTGTGGTTTATCTGAGATGGATGCGAGCCAGATACGAATCTGTGCGGCTAAATGTTGGATGCCGAGGGCATCTGCGGCATGCATGGCTGTCGACAGATGTTGTACGGCCAATGGAATATCTTCACGCGCACGGGCGACCAAGCCCAAATTCGCCTGTAGTCCGGCGACACGTTCAGGTAAACCGAAGTGGATGGCGATGTCGAGCCCATCTTGGAAGGCGCGTTCGGCGCTCACATCATCTCCTTGGGCGAGGGCAATTTCGCCACTCGTTGAGAGTAGATAGCTTTGCACGATGCGCATCCCTGCACGTTGTGCCAGGCGTAAACCGGTACGTACATGGCGCTCGGCATCACCGTATTGCCCTTTGAGATGCAGATGGTAGGCCAAATTATTATGGGCAAAAATCAGCCATGTCCGCCCAATGTGTGCCTGACTTTGCTCTGCAGCCTGACGCGCCGCATGATAGCGAGCAATGGCACCATCAATGTCACCTTGTTGTGCCAGCACACTCCCCTGTTCAAAAAACAGGCGCGGCAGAATGTCGTTGAGGTGGAGGCTACGACAGAGTTGTTCTGCGTGGGCCAAGTATTCCCAGGCGAGGTCGAGGCGCATGCCAGCAAGTGAATGCGCCGTACCACATACGAATGCGGCATCCATGGCGATATGGGGATTGGGGTGGTGGCTGAGGGGCTCAGCTACAGCCACAACTTCGTCATACCGAGCTTGGGGTAGGTATGTTTTGATGAGTCCCAACGTGGCGTTATCACTGATATCGCCGGTCATACTTTCGTCGTGGGTAATTGCCTGTTGAAAGGCATCAGCGGCGGTTTGCCAGTTGCCCGCCCAACTCAACATGTCACCTAACTCGAGCCATAATTCACTGCGTTGTGATGCCGCACTCCCATTGATGGCGATGTGCATGTAGTGAGCCGCTTCTTGCCATGCCCCGAGTTGATGTGCCTGTTGCGCTGCGATTCGGGCATAGCTCGCTGCCCGATTATCGGCACCAGCCATATGGTAGTGATGCGCAATATGGGCGGCATCATCGGGTGTTTGTGCGACCAACATATCAGCAAATTGCAAGTGAAGTACCCCGCTGCGCACGGGGCCGAGGCGTGCCACAATGCTCTCGACGGTGAGTGGATGGTCAAACCGTGCCCGAAATGCATCAAGTGCGCGAATGAACAGGTGTTGTTGGAGTTCGTCGACCACAATTGCCACATCATCCGGCGTAATGGCAGCCAACGTCGCACATTGCCTGATGTCGAATTCGCGTCCACAAATAGCCGCACGCTCGATGAAGCGTTGTGCCGCAGGGGTGAGTTGCATCATGCGCGTTGCAATCAGGTCTCGTATTGCATCGGGCAGGTGGGGAGTTGCGTTGATGCGATGGCGGAGGAGCTCGATGACCATGAACGGATTCCCTTCGGCGCGGGTGACCGTGTGCTGGTCGTAGCTGGGGTCGATACGCTGTGCAAGTTGGTGCGTTTCGTCGGGGTTGAGTGGCGCAAGCGTGATGCGTGTGAGTTGTTGCGTGCGCGTCGTATCGCTGATGATGCGTTGTACGCCCGGACGTGGTTCTCCAGGGCGCATAGTGATGACGATTTGCCACTGGATGTCGAGTTTTCGTCTGATGATTTCGTTGATCGTGGTGAGTGACGCATCATCAAACCATTGCACGTCATCACAAAACAACACGATGCGGCGCTGCTGACCGAGCTGGCGCAATAGCAAGGCGATTGCTTCTGAGAGTCGTGATTCCCCATTATCGAGTGTCAACGCATCGGGGTCGCCACCCGGTAATTCGGGCCACAAGCGCCGCAATTCACGTTGCCATACTGCAGGAACGACAGCGCTGTGCAACAGATGCTGTTGGGACGGGTTGTTAAATACGGCACGGAAGGCAGTAACAAGCACGTGGTAGGCCAAGTGTTGATCGCCATCAAACGCAGTTGCATGGATAATTAATGCATTGCTCCGGCGTAAGTATTCACTGGCAAGTCGCGTTTTGCCGATTCCAGCATCACCGGTTATCAAGATGACGCGCCCATCCCACCCCACACCGTTACACGCAATCAACTCAGCGTGGCGCCCCACGAATACATCCTGCACCGCTGGTTGTGGATTGGATGGCGCCACGTGATATGCATCAGTGACTATTGCGTGATAGAGTGCCACCGTGCTGGGGAGTGGTGGTACGCCGAGCTGGTCATCGAGACTGCGTTGGAGCTCTTCGTAGAGAGCGATTGCCCCTGCGCGATCTGCACAGCGATATGCGAGTTCCATGGCCAATTGGACGATGTCTTCACGGAGTGGCTCGTAGTGATGCGCAACACGGATAATCTGCTGCGCACGATGATCATTCTTTTGATTTACATAAAAATTTGCTTGTTGAAAAAAGAGCTCGGCCAAGCGTCGTTGCCAGCGGGTGCGTTCGCTGTACAACCAGCGCTCGATTGCGTCGATATCACCGGTGTCGATATCGGCAAGGAAATCGCCGGGTGGGTTCTGGGCAAGTTCGTCGAGTAACGGGGCCCCCGCCTGGAGCTGGCTGATTGTATGTATATCAACCCACACCGTATCGAGTATCCAGACATGGTGATTATCGCTGCCGAGGACTTCGCCACACGCTAGTTTGATTTGGTGGAGTGCGGTCCGGAGCAGTTGGCGCGCGGCGGTGGGGTCATAGTCGGGCCACAACAGCGTGGTGAGGCGTTCGCGACTGAGCGCTTCGTGGTGCGCTGCCAGATAAAAAAGGAGCAAGCGTGGGCGCCGCCGTAATATGATAGGGGTTTGGTCGGCACGGACAAGCCGCGGAGTACCGAGCAAATAGAGCGACAACAATGCGTGCATATGCGTACGACTCTCCATGAGCGAGCGCAGTGCACTCGAGTCGGGTCGGCGGACTAGAGTTCGTAGTTGTGCCGCACCGCGATTTCCTCTTTGTGTTTGCGGCGCAATACGTCTCGTTCGGTCGGGCGTAGCGTGCGTTGGTAGCTGTCGAGGATTTTCTCGACTTCGGCATCAATCTCATCCTCGATGCGCAAGTCGGCCGTGATATGGTCGACGATGGCTTTGATGCGTTGCGTGCGCGCAATTTGCGGATGCACGCCGATGGGATCCTTGTAAAAGAGCAACTCGCGTGCTTCGAGTTCGTCGTGGAGTCGCTCGGCGATGCGAAAGATTTTTTCTTCTGAGAGCCGCATACTTCTCCTCCTCTATTTTCGTGGTACCGTTATTATAGTACAAACTCTTCGCTTGAGTGTACACGGAAAGGAAATCATCATGGACAACATTCCCTCCTCAGAAATCACTCCGGAAGCGTTGTTTTGGCAACGCCGCCGTTTCATGACGCGCTCCATGCTCGGTGGTGCACTCCTGCTTAACGCATGTGCATCACCTACCAGTGATACAAGTGCCCCGACTGCCGTTGCAACGCCTCAGGCTGAATCACCGAATGCGACGCAGGTGCCCCCCTCGCCGACGACTGCCGTGCCTACCGACGAAATCGGTGATGTGCTGACTCCGGAGGAAGTAGTCACAGGCTACAACAACTTCTACGAGTTCACCACCGACAAAGAGGCAGTAGCAGCTGCCGCCGCACAGTTTATCACGCGACCATGGCAAGTAGTGGTCGATGGCATGGTGGCGAAACCACAAACCATTGCCCTCGAAGATTTGCTCGCCATCGAATCCGAAGAACGCATCTACCGTTTGCGCTGTGTCGAAGGGTGGTCGATGGTGATTCCGTGGTACGGGTTCCCGCTCAGCCGACTGCTCGCCAAAGTCGAACCGTTGACTATGGCCAAATATGTGCGCTTCGAAACATTGCATGACCCGGCACAAATGCCTGGCCAACACGAGCCGTGGTATCAGTGGCCGTATGTGGAAGGGTTGCGCATCGACGAAGCGATGCACGATTTGACACTGATTGCTACGGGCGTCTACGGCAAGCCGTTGCCCAACCAAAACGGTGCACCGTTGCGCCTGGCAGTGCCGTGGAAATACGGCTTCAAAAGTATCAAATCAATCGTGCGTATCACACTCACCGACGAGCAACCAGTGTCGCTGTGGATGGCAGCAGCCCCCGACGAATATGGCTTCTATGCCAATGTGAACCCACGTGTTGATCACCCGCGCTGGTCGCAAGCCGATGAACGGCGACTCGGCGAAACTGGTCGCCGCCGCACGTTGATGTTCAACGGGTATGCCAAGGAAGTGGCGTCGCTCTATACGAGCATGGATTTGCGCAAGTTTTACTAGGGTGAGGTGCGTGTGCAACGTTTCTTACGCATATTAGCGCATCTTATTGGGATTGCCCCTGCGCTTATCAGTCTGTTTGTTTGGTGGCGCGACGGCAATCCCATTGACCCAGTTGCCACCTATACCGCACAAAGTGGTGATGCGTCACTCAAACTCTTGTTGGCATCGCTGGCGATTACTCCGCTCATGCGTGTCACCAATATGGCGCGCCTGGGGGTGATGCGGCGTCCGCTGGGGCTCTACGCATTTGCCTACGTGATGATGCATGTGCTGGTCTATGTGTGGCTCGATTATGCTTGGGATTGGTCGCTCATGCTCGACAACTTGTTGCGCAAGCGCTATTTGGTGGCCGGAGTGGTTGCAGCTGTGGTGTTGGTGCCGTTGGCACTGACGTCTATGAAGTGGTGGCAACGCATACTCGGGGTATGGTGGAAACGTCTGCATCGGATTGCTTATGTGGCCGCCACGGCTGCTCTTTTGCACTACTTCTGGTTAGTGAAAAGTGACACGCGGGTGCCGTTGATTTATATCGCACTATTTTTTGTGTTGATGCTTGTTCGTGCCTGGTATTGGTATGACACCACCCGTGGACGACGTCGTACTCCTGTGGGATCAGCTGCGATGGGAGAACAATGATGCACACTCCTGCTGTTGTGGTATTTGATTTGGATGGGACCATCTACTTGGGCGATGAATTGTTCCCGTGTGCGCACGATGCCATTGCCCGCCTGCGTGCCGCCCACATCCCCGTCTTTTTTCTTTCCAACAACCCGACCAAAACACCGACCGAGTATGTGCACAAATTGGCCAAGTTGGGTATCACTGTGGATGAATCACACGTGCTTACATCGGGGCTCATCATGGCCGAGTGGTTGGCGTCACAAACCCCCATCCCATGCGTCTATCCGATTGGAGAACCCGCATTACTGGCGTTGCTGGCGCAATACCATATCCCGATGAGTGATACGCCGGGGGCAATCGATTACGTGCTGGCATCGTTTGACCGCACTTTTGCCTATGCCAAACTCCAAATTGCCTTTGATGCGATTCGTGCTGGTGCGACGCTCATTGCCACCAATCCCGACAAGTATTGCCCCGTCCCAGGCGGTGGGCAACCCGATGCGGCAGCGCTGATTGCAGCGATTTGTGCCTGTGCCGATACCACGTTGGCATTTACTGCGGGCAAGCCGTCGCAACTCGCTGCACAAGCAGTTGCGCGACGAGCCGGAGTGCCGGTGGCGCAGTGTTTGATGGTCGGCGATCGCCTCGAAACAGATATTTCCATGGGGGACACGGGGATGCGTGCCGCTGTGGTTATGAGTGGTGCCACCACCCCTGCACTGCTCGCCGCATGGCGAGGCTATCAGCCAGACATGGTATGTGCTGACGTGGGAGAAGTGGTGACACGACTGTTGTCTGCGCGCTAGTGCGTGCTACAGTCCGACCATTTTCATGGCGGCCTCGGGTAACCGTGCACCATGGACCTGTAGTGTGGCTAGTTGCGCGTCGATTTGTGCGAGTTCAGCGGCGCTCAGAGTGATATCTGCGGCGCCGAGATTTTCTGCGAGGCGCGTGATGCGCTTGGTACCAGGAATTGGCACAATCCAGGGGCGCTGTGCGAGCAACCATGCTAGGGCAATCTGGGCAGGTGTCGCACCACGCGCATCTGCTAATTCACGGAGCATGGCCACAAATCCCTCGTTGGCGGCACGTGCTTCGGGCGTGAAGCGTGGTGCCACGGTGCGGAAGTCACTTGCACCAAACGATGTTTGGGCATCGATGGTGCCCGTCAGAAATCCGTATCCAAGTGGACTAAATGGCACAAATCCAATCCCAAGCTCGGCGAGTGTGGGCAATACTTCGCCTTCGGGGTCGCGTGTCCACAGTGAATATTCACTTTGCACAGCAGAGACTGGATGGATGGCGTGGGCGCGTCGTATGGTGGCCGCAGATGCCTCGGATAAGCCAAAAAAGCGCACTTTGCCCTCAGTCACCAACGTCTGCACCGTCCCAGCGACTTCTTCGATGGGGATGGCGGGGTCGACACGGTGCTGGTAGAGCAGGTCAATGACGTCAGTGCGCAATCGCCGCAAACTGCCTTCGACGGTACGGCGTATGATGGCAGGATGGCTGCTGATGCCACGCCGCTCGCCGGTGTCGGGATCGACATCAAAACCGAATTTGGTGGCGATGATGACATGCTGGCGAATCGGTGCGAGTCCTTCGCCGAGTAATGCTTCGTTGATATGTGGACCATAGACTTCGGCTGTATCAAACAGGGTGACACCGCGCTCGTAGGCTGCTCGCATCAAATCAATCATCTCTGCGCGCGGGCCGGGAGTGCCAAACATGCCGGTCATTCCCATGCATCCGAGACCGATTGCGCCGACGCGCAGTCCTTGTGTGCCGAGGGTGCGTGTATGCATCTGTTGTTCCTTTGGTGCTGCTGTTTATCTGCATCATACAGGCTTTTGGTACCTAGATGCCTGCCTAATCATACGAACATGTTGCCTATTTCTCGGGTTGTATTGTCTGCCATTGACACAAATAGTATGTGAAATAACGTAAACATGTGATATGCTGGTGGTCTAGATGTTGTGGCTTTTTTGTCTGCATGACGGATTCCCATAATGAAGCATACGCTCGTATATAGTCTAGTGCTCTTTGCTATCGGAACACTCATCCTGCAGGGCATGGCAACGCGGAGAAATACCACCATACCAGGACTTGTCTTCCCGAGTGCGACGCCGACGCATACGCCCACAGCAACAGTAACCAACACCCCGACAATTACCAATACACCAACCAAAACGCGTACACCGACAGTGACGCGTACACCCACACCTGACCCCGTGATGGTCGCGTGTGCGACAGCGTTGACGACATTTTTGGAGTTACACCGTGAGGCTGATACGCAACTGCTGACCGCATTAGATATGACAGCGGTGACGACCATTGCACAATTGCGCGCCAACGCCGCTGCAATAACTGCGTGGTCAGAAGTTTATATTGATGAATACACGTCGGAAATGCAACGGTGTGTACCAGTCACATATGATCTCTACCAGCAGGATATCAATGCCGTGCGATCCGTACTTGTCATGCTTTTTGCGACGATGATATCCGATTACCCAATGCTCCAAGAACAAATGGTGAATTATGCACAAATAACGACGAAACGCATGGCGTTGACGCGTGCGGTCAATGCCGAAATTCAAAAACTGCGTGGTGCATACCCAGCAGTGAATTGGCCACGTCCGTGATTGACATAAAAATATTTGGAATACATCGTTTCTTGTCCATACGGCGTATGCTAATATAGATAAAGTTCCTGCAATATCAGAGGCACACAATGGATGAGCGCGAGCGGTACAAACAACTTGTCGGAGCCTACGCTGCCGATATGGTGCAGTCCAACACGGTCATAGGACTTGGGACAGGGTCGACGGCGACCCACTTTGTGTCTGCACTTGCAGCGCGACTGCGGGCTGGCCACATCCACAACGTGCTGGGCGTGCCTACCTCTGAAAAAACAGCCACCCAAGCCCGTGCTGAAGGTATCCCACTCACTGATTTACATACACATCCCACACTTGCGGCCGCCTTTGATGGTGCCGATGAAATTGACCCAAATCTCGGGCTTATCAAAGGGCTTGGAGGTGCGTTGTTGCGCGAGAAAATTGTGGCAAGTGCGGCCGCTGAATTTTATATTTTTGGTGATACCAGCAAAATGGTCAAGACGCTCGGTGTTGTTACGCCGGTACCAGTCGAAATTGTCGATTTTGCCCGCTCGCTGTGTACGCGCCGTTTGCAGGAATTAGGCGCACGCCCGGTATTGCGCATGCGTGATGGCGCACCACAAATCACCGACGAAGGGCATGTGATTCTCGATTGCTTCTTTGATGGCATCAGTGATGCTGCGGCCTTGAATACTGCTATTCATGCCATCCCTGGCGTCGTCGAAACGGGGCTCTTTTTGGGGATGGCCAAGGCAGCAATCATCGGTGGTGCGCAGGGCATTCAGGTGGTGTACCCACAATGACAACCCCGCCAGATACCGTGGTCGTGCCACAAACTACGTTTGTGGTCGCAGATATGACGCTCCTCGATGCGCCGTATCGCGTGATTATCGAAAACGACGATGTCACACCCATGGATTTTGTGGTGTACGTGTTGACGGTGATTTTTTCACTCGGATTCCAACGTGCCATGGAAGTCATGTTGGTGGCGCATCAACACGGCGAGGCGCTGGTGACCGTACTGCCCTATCAAGAAGCCAGCGACAAAGTCTATCAGGCGCACGAGTTGGCACAAGCCAACGGCTACCCGTTGCGTTTTTACTTGGAGCCGACTGCATCGACATAGCACGTGGCCATACCGGTGTGGGCCATTTGGCCATGCTATCGGTGGGGACGTGCGCACGATGGCATGTGTGGGTGACTTTTTTCATCAACATCAGACGCACAATCATATTTAGTGATCAGCGGTATCGATACTCCGGAGTTTGGTGTCGAGCGATGGGGTGTGCCCAAAAAAGCGCCGATATTCGCGGCTGAACTGTGACACACTCGCATAGCCTACCGCGATGCTCGTCTGTTGCACGTCATACCGTTGTTGCATCAACAGCTGGCGCGCAGTATGTAGGCGTATGGCCTTTTGGTACTGGAGCGGACTCATGGCTGTGACCTGTTTAAAGTGATGGTGGAGCGTCGATGGGCTCATGTGGACGCGGGCTGCCAAGTCACGCACGGACAATGGTGCGTCGTAGTGCTGGCGAATCCATGTCAGTGCTTGGGCGATGCGGTGGGTCTGTGTATGAGCGAGGCAGGCTGCAGCAATTTGGGCACCAATCGCACTCTGAAGCACGCGGATGAGGAGTTCATCGAGAATCAGCGGTGCAATGAGTTGGGATTCATCGGGGCGACTCAGACTTTCAATGAGTCGCGTAACCGTCTGAATAATCGGTGCCGAATTGGGGCCGACCACGGCACCAGCGGTCGTATTGGCCGTCGTGATGCCGTGTGGGAATACCTGGGCCGCGAGTGTGCTCATTTTTTCAATGTTGAGATTGATGCGGATGCCCAGATAGGGGTGTGCTGCTGTCGCACGCACGACTTGTGACATGACCGGCAAATCCACTGTAAACAACAACATGCGCTGTTCGTCGTAATCGAGTTGTTGTTCCCCAATGACGAGATGCTTGGCACCTTGTGCAATAAAACAGAGTGCTGGCGTATAGACGGTGTGAATCTGCATGGGGGTGGGTGTATTAGCACGCACCAAATAAATGTCGGGGTGGAGTAAATGGGTGCGCCCTATATCTTGAGCTAGTGCGGCGATGCACCGGGCCAAGCGGTGAATAGCGTCGGTGACTGCATCAGCGGTGGAAGTGTTCACGACGGCACTCCTCGGCTAACTGATGATGTGAGGCAAAATCTCGCGCATGGCGTGTGTCGCGCGACCACGATGGCTGATGGCGTTCTTTTCGGCGGCACTCAGCTGGGCAATCGTGCATTGGCGTTCGGGCAGCCAAAAGATGGGGTCGTACCCGAATCCGCCGTCACCGGCTTCATGGTTGGCGATTTGGCCTTCGCACATCCCCTGTGTGTAAAACTCGCGCCCATCAGGGAGTACCACGGCGATGACGCACACAAATCGCGCCTGGCGATTGACAGCACCCAAGGCGTTGACATTCGCCAAGAGGAGCAGTCGGCGCCCACGATCATCGAGGTCGGGTGTACCGTAGCGTGCCGAGTAGACGCCCGGTGCACCGCCAAGCGCATCAACCACAATCCCTGAATCATCTGCGAGGGTGGGGAGACCACTTTTCTGGGCGTAGTAGCGAGCTTTTTGCAAGGCATTCTCTACGAATGTCTGGCCGTCTTCGGGGGCGTCTGCCCGTACACCCACATCGCGTAGTGACACAAGCGTGAGTTGTGGCAGGGCGAGTAACTGGGCATATTCGGTGAGTTTGTGATTATTACCGGTGGCGATAAGCAGGGTGGTCGGCACTGAAATCCTCATATGTCATAAAAAGTGTTGGTGTCGTTGGTTGTCTATCTTCTCCTGCAAGGCGTATTCTGTCAAACATATGGTTTGGTGGTGTTGGGATAATCCCCGCTGATTCGGTGTACAATGGCCATAGCGAAGCAGAAAGAGTGGATGGTATGCAAGTAACGCCGTCACTGTGGCAAACTACCCGTGGCATTGTGCGCACTATGCGCCCCAAGCAATGGATCAAGAATGCGTTCATCTTTGGGGCATTAGTCTTTTCAGAGGAGCATCTGTGGCGTTCGCCCGCAGCGATACTCACAGTCGTGTTGGCGTTTGCTATTTTTTGTGCGGCTGCGAGTTCTATCTACCTGATTAATGATATCGTCGATGTCGAAAAAGATCGTGCGCATCCGCGTAAACAGCATCGTCCGATTGCTGCTGGTATCTTGCCCATTCCTGTGGCGGTGGTGGTATCGCTGGTGTTGTTGGTCACCGCGGTGATTGGGGCATGGTGGCTCGATGGAGACATGGATTTCATGTATATCATCGTGGCCTATTTGGTGGTGCAGGGTGTGTTGTATTCGTATTTTTTGAAAAACATCGTCATCATCGACATTTTCACCATTGCTGCCGGATTCGTCTTTCGGGCCATTGCGGGTGCCATGGTCTTGGATATTGCAATTACGCCTTGGTTGCTGTTGTGCATGGGATTGCTGGCGTTGTTCCTTGGGTTGGGGAAACGCCGAGGCGAGTTGGTATTACTCGAGACAGGGGCTGCCTCGCATCGCAAGATTCTGCAAGAGTATTCTATCGAGATGATCGATCAAATGCTCTCGATTGTGACGTCTGCGACGATTATCGCCTACACATTATTCACGTTTTCGTCGCGTACCATGCCCCTCGAACCCTACCCGGTGATGATGATTACGGTGCCGATTGTGATATATGCCATCATGCGCTACATCTATTTGGTACATCACAATCACGAGGGAAGTAGTCCTGACGAATTGGTGCTCAAGGATCTGCCCTTGGCATTATCGATTGTCTGTTGGGGTATTTTGGTCGTCACGTTGTTGATCATGTTTCGCCCATAAGTGAGGGAGTCATGACCACCTTTGTGAAGTTTGGTGGGTCGGTTATCACAGACAAACGCATCCCCGAAGCCGCCGACCATGCCGCCATCAACCGCCTTGCCAAAGCAGTGGCTGAAGCGCGTGTGCATAATCCCACTATGCGGCTCGTGTTGAGTCATGGTAGTGGGTCATTTGGCCATGTGGCTGCGGCGAAATACGGTGTCCACAAGGGACTTGGTCCCGATGCAGACTGGTACGGATTTGCGGCTACTTCGGGGGCAGCCCTGCGCTTGAATCGTCTCGTCGTCGATGCCTTGCTCGCTGTGCATGTGCCTGCGCTGTCGTTGCAGCCATCGACGACGGTTGAAACGGCTCAACGCCAGGTGGTGTCGTGGGATACGCGCCATATTGAGCGCGCGCTGGCATATCGCATGGTACCCGTGGTGCACGGCGATGTCAGCTTCGATCAGCACCAAGGTTGTACGATTGCATCGACCGAGATGTTGTTGCAGTGGCTGTGTACGGTGCCCACACTGGCACCGACACGGATTGTGTTGGTGGGTGAATCGGCGGTGTATACGGCCGACCCACACAAGGATCCCCGGGCGCAACGCATTCCCGTAATCAATCAGCGCAACATTCAATTGGTGGTCGCAGGCGCAGGGGCATCGCATGGCATTGATGTAACGGGTGG
>CAZIKU010000023.1:0-6819 GCA_964539815.1 uncultured Klebsiella sp.
CCCCTTTAACGAGACTGGGCGGCTCGACGCGCCACATAACAGGATCCTACCCTGTCGAAACCAAACATCCCCAAGCCGTCAAATCATACCACACCTATGACGCGACCGTCAATCAAAAAGTTGCAACGCAGTTGAACGTCGTTTTCCATCTTTTATAATGCATTCACACATGAAAGGATTACGATGAATCAGATTACTGAATTGTTGACTGCAGTAACTCGTGCACTCCAAGAAATACCATGTGTAGACGCCGTCGTCCTTGGGGGATCGTACGCACGAGGGACGGCCAATGACTCGTCTGATGTCGATATCGGTATTTACTACGGTGCCAATGTTCAAATTGATCTCGCCGCACTCAATCGCGTAGCCCAGCACTTCGACGATGCACACCGCCCTGATCTTGTCACGGCTCCTGGGGGCTGGGGACCATGGGTCAATGCAGGTGGTTGGCTGACCATCGATGGTCAACACGTAGATTTCATTTTGCGTGACACGCAGCGAGTTCGCGCAGTGATTGCTGAGTGCGAATTGGGGCAGATTAGTGCACATTACCAACCTGGTCACCCACATGCCTATATTAACGCCATGTATATGGGCGAGCTCGCGGTGTGCAAAATGCTGTGGGATGCAGGAGGTGATGTGCGTGCGCTCAAGGCACGGGCAGTACGCTATCCAGCTGCTTTGAAGGCATCCTTGTTGGGATTTTATGGATTTGAAGCGGGATTTAGTGCATCATTGGCAAGCACATACGCCACGACGCAGGATTCATACTACGTGGTGGCGCATGTGGTGCGGTCGATATCGGCGCTGAATCAGGTGCTTTTTGCCTTCAACGAGCAATACTGCATCAACGAAAAACGAGCGGTGTCCATGATCGATACATTTCCCCATCATCCGCGCAACTACCAACGTCGTGTTCATGCCATTGTAGAAGCGGGTGGGCGCGACATGCCCCACGCATGTACACTGCTGCAGGCACTGGTCGTGGATGTGCAAGAATTAGTGCGTAGCTGATTGTGCAACCGCATAGCGCGCAAACGAGTCGAGAATGGCTTGCCAGCCGGCTTGTTGCCGTTCAGGTGGGTTCATCTGCTCGGGGGTAAAGCGTTCGATAATCAGTGTACCGCTGGCTGTTTCACTGAAATCGACGGTCACAGTGCGTGTATCTCCGAGAGTATATGCCAGGTGTCGTTGTGGTACGACGGCCGTATATGTCCCGCCAAACACAAAGCTAAAACTACCATCTTTGGCGGCCATGGTGGATGCAAATTCGCCGCCGACACGGACGTCGTTGCGGGCGTCCGTGGTGTGCCAATCAGCAGATGCCTGATTCCATTGCATGATGTGGTGTGGTGCCGTCCAGTATTCCCAAGCGGCGGCGATTGAAACAGGAATTTCCGTTTGTACTGTAATCACTTCTTGGTTCCTTTTGACCTATGAAATCGCGCAAATTTATGAGCGATGTCGACTAACTCGGGAATGGTGGCTGTGCCCGTGGTGCCAATTTTGCGCACAGTCACCCCTGCGACCAACATGGCGATTTCACAGGCTTCAGTCAGTGTTGCACCACTTGCCGTGCTGATGGCAAGTGCAGCCATCACGCTGTCACCGGCGCCAACGACATCGATTGGAGCATCAACGGGAATGGCACTAACCGCAGTGGCAACACCATTTTCATATACCAGTGCGCCTTCGGCACCTAATGTGACGACAACCGGCCGATGCGTGCGCTGCTGTAGTTGCGCCGCTGCAACACTCGCTGCCGTGGTGGACTCATCGAGGCTGCATGCTTCGGCGGCTTCATGCAGGTTTGGCTTGACGATAACATGTGAAAAACGTGCAATGCGCTGCCGCGAATCAGCAAACAGTGGTAATTGTGGATGTGTGTGGGCAATGGTGAGAATGGCAGCATGCACCGCTGCGCCGATGACGCCACAGCCATCCTCGGGCATTTGATCTGCAAAGACCATTGCATCGCATTCGCCAGCGAGTGTGACGAGCGAGGCAGCGATTTGTTTGGTGATGCTGGTGTCGAGTGGAGTGCGATTACGGATGTCTAACCGGTTGAGTTCTGCGACGGTGCCATCAGCGTGGCGAATGCTTGGTTTGGTGTATGTCGGAGTTACGCGATCTGGTGTTACGACGAGCAAACTATCGTTGGCATGCATGCGTTCGAGTGCTTGCCTGAGCAAAAGACCGTCGCCATCATCGCCAATTACCCCGACACAGATGACTTCAGCACCGAGTGTAGCCAAATTTCCAGCCACGGTGCCAGCAGCACCTGGTGCAAATGTTTGATGGGTGACTTGATGTGCGGTATGACCGGTTTCGATAGAAATCTCAGCGCGGGCGGGATCGACCCACAAATACCGGTCGAGGAAAAAATCGCCGCACACGACGATGCGTTTACCAGCAAATTGTTGCGTGATTTCATCGAAACGAGCACGGAGCATATGCACACCTCACTTCTGTGTTAGGCGCTGCCAAAGGGTGGGAATGGTGACACGGTGATCACCACTGATGTAATAGCTGGTTCCCCCGTCGCGTACTGTGCGTACCAGAATCGTTTTGAAGGGGCGGTAATAGTAGGCTGGGTCGCTCTTTTTGGCTTCGACACTCAAATCGTCGGGCAAGGGCACCATGTCAAAGACCGCTGTGGTGAATTGTGCGATGCGTTCCCCGCGTTGGTGGGCCACGTTGCGTGCCATCGCCAACGCTTTGAGGTATACTTCTGGACCCATCACGGCACTGCCCACGTTGAGCATGACGCCGCCCTGGAGCTGCGTGACGGTGTGCGTCAAAATCAAGAAATCTGTGTAACTGGTTTGCCCGAGTGCCGCACCGTCACAGTTGGGATGTTCGTGGATGATGTCTTGACCGATGCTCACATGCACGGTGACAGGGATGCCGAGGCGGGCGCCTGTGGCGGCGATGGAGAGGTGTTTGTATGGGAAGTCTCCATCACGGATAACCGCACCGACATACTCGCCGATGCCCAAATCATGTGCCGCCGCCGTACGGATATGGTCGTTGATGTGGCCAGTTTCGTGCCAGAGCCCGAATTGCCCCTGCGAAATATACGTTGCCACGCTTTCGGTGGTGGCTCCAATCAGGGCTAATTCGTAGTCGTGGATGAGTCCGGCGCCATTTATGGCTACGTGCGTGATGATGCCGCGCTCCATCAAATCAATCACAAAGCGAGATGCACCTTGTTTGATGACGTGGGCGCCCATAATAAAGATGACCGGCTTGTGTGCGGCTCGGGCGGTTTGCATGGCAGCGACTACTGCATCAAGGCGAGGATTGTCGTAGGATGGAATTGCATCATCAAGTGACATAACGTAGGACAACGGCATGTCGTGGACGCGGTCACCGAGAGGGAGTACATGGAGCTGTGATCGGTCGAAACGTGGCAATGGCATCGATTTATCCTTGTGAAAAGAGCAACGCCTTTATCTCGTTCAATTCGCGAAAATGTGCAATTACCGCATCGGCACCTGCGGCAATCAGATGTTCCCGTTTGTGTAGATCAAGCCCGCCACTGACTTCGTGTGAGGCGACTGCCAGGCTGTAGCCAGCCAGTGCTTTGCCAGCGTGTATTTCCACGGGACCATCGCCTACAGATAATAATGCACCGGCTGGGATATGCAAGCGTTGGCATAGGCGATCAATTGCGTCACTTTTGGTGAATCCTGGGTCGTGGTGGCCCGGTCCGTAGATACCGGCATCGAAAAATTGGTCAATGCGCAAGGCAGCACTTTCGCGGATGAGATGATGATGTTCTGTCCCACTTACCAGTGCGATATGGATGCCATGATCGCGCAGTAGTTGCAAAAATGCCCGTGCCCCTGGCACCATCACGGCATCGGCGCTGATGTCATCGTGAATGGTATCCACTTTGGCGTCGATTTGTGCGCGGAGTGCCGCACTAAATTGATCGAGGTAGTGTTGCGCACCATAAGCGGGACCGCCATGCATGATAACTTGTTCGTCAACCCATGCCATCTGGATAATACTGGGCTGGCCTGTTGAGCGGGCAATGTACCCGAAAATCTCGGTGTCGATGGTGGCTGGACTGGGGAAATATGGTAGGAGTGCTGCTTTCATCACACCATGCATGACATGCTGCCACCCGATGCGGATGAGCGACATGGTGCCATCGAAGTCGATGGCGGCGAGACGAAATGACGTGGCAGGACGCGTAATGATTTCGATCATTGGTTGAGTGCCTCGGGATAAAGCGGGCTCATGTGTGTCCAGCCGCCATCGATGGTAATTGTCTGGCCGTTGATAAGTGCGGCATATGGTGAGCACAGGTACAGTGCCGTATCGGCCACATCGTGTGGATAGCCGACACGCCCGACGGGTGAAAGTTTGGCCCAGTTTGCGGCATAGTTGGGGTCACCGACCAAGTTGCGGTCGTTGAGTGTGGCACCAATGGCAATTGCGTTGACGGTGATACCATCATGCCCGAGCTCGACGCCAAGAATGGCTGCCATGTGTCGCAATGCTGCTTTGCTTGTGCCGTATATCGATGCCCCGGCCATCGCAGTAATACCAGTCACTGACGACGAGAGGACGATTCGCCCACCGCGACCTTGACTCACCATCTGTTTTGCGGCTGCTTGAATGCCAAAAAACGTGCCTTTGAGGTTGAGGTCCATCACGTGGTGCCAGTCGGCTTCAGTCATGTCGACAAAACGACCAAAGACGGTGACGCCCGAATTGGCCACAAAGATGTCAATACCGCCAAACTGCGTAATGGCGTATTCCACGATGCGCACATTTTCGGCGACGATGCGCAAATCGGCTTCGATGGCGACGAGGGTCGCACCGTGCTGTTGGGCATCGGCGCATATCGGGTCGACGCGCTCTTTTTCACCATAATATACACCGACAACGGTTGCTCCCGCTTTGGCGAATGTGAGGGCAATGCTTGCGCCAATTTCGCGGTTGATGCCAGTGACGATGGCTGTTTTGCCAGATAAATCAAGGGTGTGATTGGGCATGGCGCTATCCTGACAAAAAACGGGTGGCAGACACGCGTTCTGCCACCCGAATATCGGTCTCGATTAATCGCGCGAGAAGGCGGCGTCAAAGGCCACATTCGACGGTGTGAAGTCGTTGCGGCGCACAAACGCACATGCGTCGGTGGCACCGTATTCGCGATCCATGCCGCTGTCTTCCCACTCTACCGACAAAGGGCCCTGGTAGCCGATGCGTGTCAAGGCGCGGAAAATCGGCCCCCACTGCATCTGCTCGCCGCGACCCGGCGAAATGAAGTCCCAGCCACGGCGTGGATCACCGAAGTTGAGGTGTGAGCCGAGAATGCTGGTATGACCGTTGAGGTTACGGGCACTTTCTTTGACGTGCACGTGATAGATGCGGTCTTTGAAGGCTTCGATGAATGCAACCGAATCGATGAACTGATGATAGAGGTGGCTGGGGTCAAAGTTGATGCCAAAGCCGGGGCGATTGCCGATGGCGGCCAAGGCGGCTTGGGTAGTGTAGATGTCATAAGCAATCTCGGTGGGGTGCACTTCGAGTGCAAACTTCACACCCACTTCATCAAAGACGTCGATGATGGGATTCCAGCGCTTGGCAAAGTCGGCATAGCCTGCCTCAATCATTGCTGGACTGTTGGGTGGGAACGAGTAGATGAGGTGCCAAATCGAAGAACCAGTGAAGCCATTGACGACTTTGACGCCGAATTTGGCGGCTGCACGGGCGGTGTTCTTCATTTCTTCGGCGGCGCGCTGACGGACACCCTCGGGGTTGCCGTCACCCCACACATGTGGTGGGACAATGCCCTTGTGGCGCTCGTCGATGTTGTCACATACCGCTTGACCGACCAAATGGTTGCTGATGGCGTAGCACTTGAGACCATATTTGGCGAGCGTTTCCTGTTTACGTGGGATGTAGGTGGAGTCGGTTAACGCTTTGCCGACTTCAAAATGATCACCCCAGCAGGCGAGCTCGAGGCCATCGTATCCGAAGCTTTTGGCCTTTTTGCACAATTCTTCGAAGGGCAAATCTGCCCATTGGCCGGTGAATAACGTCACGGGACGTGCCATGGTGAAATCCTTTCTTGTCGTGTCGGTCAGCGGTGGCATGTGCCACCGCTGAAAAAATATCGCCTAATATTCGGGGCTGACCCACTGTTTGCTGCCAGCAGATTTTTCGATGGCGTCGAGCACTGCTTGGCAGCGTACACCGTCTTCGAAAGTTGGGTCGGGTGAGACACCGTTTTTGATGCCGTTGAGCAAGTCATAGACGCCATGCGTAAAGGTATGCTCCCAGCCAATGATATGACCAGCCGGCCACCAGGCACTCATGTAGGGGTGGGCACCTTCAGTGACAAGAATATTGCGGAAGCCCGTGGCATCAGCGGCATCGTCATTGAAGAGGACATTAAGTTCGTTCATGCGCTCCAAGTTAAAGACGATGCTCCCCTTGGAACCATTGATTTCGAACGAGTTGTAGTTGCGGCGGCCATTGGCGAAACGCGTCACTTCGAAGGTGCCGACGGCGCCATTGTCGAAGCGTGTCATAAACAAGGCGGCATCGTCAACTGTTACATCACCGTATTCTGCAGATGCTGCGGCGCCGAGCCCGCCGGTAGTGCCCGACAAAAGTGGACGGCGTTTGATGAAGGTCTCGGTCAAGCCGGTGACTTCGGTGATTTCGCCGACCAGCATGCGTGCCAAGTCGATGCTATGTGCGCCCAAATCACCCAGCGTTCCTGAGCCAGCCAGGTGCTTTTGCAGGCGCCACACCAGTGGGAAGTTGGGGTCCATAATCCAGTCTTGCAAGTAGACG
>CAZIKU010000023.1:6829-30551 GCA_964539815.1 uncultured Klebsiella sp.
CGCCAGTGGTAGATGCGTCCGATGCGTCCGTCTTGGATGAGGCGTTTGGCGAGTTGGACGGCTGGTACGCGGCGGTAGTTGAAGTTCACCATGCCGACGACGCCATTTTTCTTGATTGCATCTGCCATCGCACGGGCTTCTTTGAGGGTGTTGGCCAGCGGTTTTTCACAAAACACGTGCTTGCCTTCACTTGCAGCCGCAATTGCAATTTCGGCGTGGGAATCACCAGGAGTTGATACATCAACGAGCCCGATGTCGCTCCGTTTGACTAACTTCTTCCAATCGGTTTCGTAGCCATTCCAGCCCATGTCGTGTGCAGCCTGCTTTACGGCTGACTCATCACGCCCGCAGAGCGCAGTCAGCTCGGGTTCGTAGGCGCAATCGGGGAAAAAGTGCTTGACTTGACGGTAGGCATTGGAGTGGGACTTGCCCATGAATTTGTAGCCTACCAAACCGACTCCCATCTTGTTGGCCATGGTTGTACTCCTTGATTATTGAGTGGTGATAGTGGTGATTTCGATCATATTCCCAAACGGGTCGCTACAAAAAAATCGCGGTCGACCCGGTATTGGTGTGGTATCGCTACATGGAACGCCTGCGGCGACGAGTCGTTCACGCAGTGCAGCCTGATCTGTGACGTGAATACAAAAATGTCGCCCCGATGTGTCGGTGCGCGGATCTTCGCCAAAGACATGCAACTCCTGGTTGTCAACCGCATACCAGACTAGGTCTTGATGGGCTAACGTGCTGGGAACGGGGATTTCGACTAATTCGAGTAAGTCACCATAGAATGCCCGGGTCTGTTGTTGCGATGTGGGTCCAAGTGGGCGTGGAATACTGACATGATGAAACAATGCTTGCACTGTCATGATGGCTCCTCACCGTCATAGCGACATCACTATGGCGCACCGTTGAGCATGATGCCGCTAGTGTAATAGACAGGTGCGTTGTCGTCAAGTTACAATGCGTAATATAGTCAAGTAACGAAGGTGACTGCGATGCACATCTTTTCTCGTGTTTGGTACGGGTTAACATTGCCATTGAAAGCATGGCGGGTACTCACACAAATTCACGGTCGTCGCTATGTGTTCATCCCGATTTTGCTCAACATTGTGATGGCTGTGCTCATGTTTCGTTATGGTGTATCGTGGTACATAATTGACCAACTGACTTCATTGTTGAATACGCGTCTGACTGGTGAGTTGCAATGGCTGATTCCGATTATTGCTAATCTGCTTGAGATTGCTGCGTTTGTGTTGATTACATTTACGGCGGTACGTATTGGTACCATTATCGGTAGTCCGTTTTATGTGGCTATCGCAGAACGTATTGATGTGCAGTTTATCGGGTATGACGAAACAGAGCCACAATCGTTATTTGTCATTATCGGATCGGCAATCTGGTACGAAGCACGCAAATTATGCATCGTGTTGGGGACGTGGGTGATTGGCGTACTCCTGGAGTTTATTCCACTGTTCGGTATCGCTATTGGATCTCTCTGGATTATTATCACGAGCGGGAGTATCGCGTTACTCGACTATACAGATGTTTCGTTTGGGCGTCGCCATATTTCATTGATGCAACGATTGCGTTTGTTTGTGCGATTTTTACCTGAGGCAATTGGATTTGCGTTAATCGTTGTGCCCTGTACTGCGATCCCTGTGATAAATACCATCACAGTGCCACTATGTATTTGTGGGGGGGTGCTGTGGTATGTCGAGCGGATTCGTGCACAAGTGTCGCCACCGCAGAAAGCGGTGACGACACAATAGCGCTAGCGTTACATTGTTGCGCCGAGCATCCACGGATTAAACTCTTCTTCGCCGATGTCTTGAGCCTCGCTCAGGCTGTGTTGGCCTGATGCAACAGCAATGAGCAACTCAAAAATACGTTCGCCCACTTGGGTGATGCTCTCGTGACCAGTGATGATGCCTCCGGCATTGACATCCATGTCGCTCCGCATTCGTTCATACGTCGTCGAATTAGTCGATATTTTGATGCTTGGTACTGGCTTGAAGCCGAAACAGCTGCCACGGCCTGTGGTAAATGCGATGATGTTGCATCCGCCAGCGACTTGGCCTGTTGCAGAAACAGGGTCGTATCCTGGTGTATCCATGTACACAAAGCCCGTTTGTGTAATTGGTTCAGCATATTCATACACTGCGGCAAGTGGCATGCTACCACCTTTGGCTACCGCACCGAGTGACTTTTCGTAGATGGTGGTCAACCCACCTGCTTTATTCCCGTGACTCGGATTGTTGTCGATTTCGAAGCCGAGTTGACGCGTGTAATTCTCCCACCAGTGTATGCGTGAAATCAGTTTTTCTGCTACCTGTTGATTGATTGCACGGCGGGTAAGCAAATGTTCAGCACCATAAATTTCGGGTGTTTCGCTCAATACTGCGGTCCCACCATGTTGCACAAGTAAGTCAACGGCGTGTCCCAAGGCTGGGTTTGCGCTGATACCGCTAAATCCATCGCTGCCACCACACTGGAGTGCCAGAGAAAGTTTGCTGAGAGGTACTGGTTGGCGGGTAAATGTATTGGCATGTTGCATTACTGGAATCAAGGCCTGGACACCTGCTTCGATGGTAGATGCGACTCCGCCTTCGTCTTGAATAGCGAGATATGCGGGTAAATTCATGGCGCCAAATTGTGCGCGATGGGCATTGAATAACGATTCGAATTGATTTGTTTCGCAGCCCAGCCCAATGAACAAGTAGCCTGCGACGTTGGGGTTATGCGCAAATCCGGCAAGTGTACGTTGTAGCATGCCAAGTTCGGGGCTACCGTCACGGGTGGCACAGCCATGTTTGTGACTGAGCACGATGATGTCCGTGACATTCGCATAGTTTGGCCAAAGTTCACGTTTGGCGCGTTCAACGATTTTGCGTACCGTATGTGATGCACAATTCACCGTGGCAATAACCGCAACAGTGTTCCGTGTACCGGCACTGCCATTGGCGCGTAGATAGCCGGCAAATGTGCGCGGTGTTGATGCAGAGTCAATCGTACGAATATTGCTGCCGATGGCATAGTCGAGCGTCATACTCCCTACGCTGAGATTGTGAGTGTGGACGTGATCACCTGGTTGAATCGGTTTCGTGGCAAAGCCGATTATCTGCCCATACCGCCGAATGGGACTCCCAACTGCGACGGATTCTAATGCGACTTTGTGTCCTGCAGGAATTGCACTTGTCGTGGCAACGGTGAAAATTTGCCGACCAGAATTGAGTGGAACGAGTGCAATTGCGATGTTATCGTCAGCATGTAAGCGAATGGCAGGTTTTTCTTGGAGTGAGATCTGCATGTGCGTATCCTCATCGATAGGTGTGTGCTTATTCCTATTGTAGCGTGTGTTTTTCCATTGGAAACAACGGTTCGTTTGACAAGATGTGGTACGTCAATTATACTTGGGCTCACAAGTAAATAGGCGATACTCTTATCCAGAGAGGTGGAGGGACCGGCCCTACGAAGCCTCGGCAACCTGGGAGTTATGTGTGCACGGACACGATGTCGTGTTCGCCCATAGCATCTGCAGGTGCCAATTCCGGCAGTAATTCTGGACGATGAGAGCATAGCTCGTGCTAACTATACGTGCACTGTAGTTAGATGTACCCGCGATGTTAGGCTCTTGTCATCTGACAAGGGTTTTTTTGTTGTATTCAAAGAGGTGACATAATGACACAGGCTTCAGAGTTTCACGGATTTGAGACCAAAGCATTGCATGCTGGCCAGACGCCGGATCCTACCACCGGGTCACGGGCAGTGCCGATTTACCAGACGACTTCGTATCAATTCAAAGATACCGACCATGCGGCCCGGTTGTTCGGTCTGCAGGAATTCGGCAACATCTACACGCGTTTGATGAACCCGACCACGGATGTGCTCGAGCAGCGTATTGCAGCACTCGAAGGTGGCGTTGGTGCGTTGGCGTTGGCATCTGGTCAGGCCGCACAAACGTTGGGTGTACTCAATATTGCAAGTGTCGGCGACAACATCATTTCGTCGAGCGATTTGTATGGTGGTACCTACAACTTGTTTCGCCACACGTTGCCCAAATACGGCGTCACCACGAAATTCGTCGATGCGCGCGACCACAACGGTTTCCGTAATGCGATTGATGCACGCACCAAACTCATCTATCTGGAGTTGGTTGGCAATCCGCGCCTCGATATTGTCGATCTCGAAAAGATCGCCACAATCGCACACGAGCATGGTGTGCCCGTGATGGTCGATGCAACGACCGCGACGCCGTTCTTGTGCCGCCCGTTCGAATGGGGTGCGGACTTGATTGTGCATTCGGTGACCAAATACATGGGTGGTCATGGTACATCAATCGGGGGCATTTTGGTTGATAGTGGGAAGTTCAATTGGCGCACTGCCCGATTCCCCGAAATGACCACACCAGATGCATCCTATCATGGGCTCGTCTATGCCGATTTGGGTGCACCTGCCTACATCCTCAAGGCACGTGTACAGGGCTTGCGTGACATGGGTGCATGCTTGAGCCCATTCAATGCTGTCTTGTTGTTGCAGGGAGTTGAGACATTGGGTTTGCGCATGGAGCGACATAGCAGCAATGCGTTGGCAGTGGCAAAACATCTGCAAAACCATCCCAAAGTTGCCTGGGTGCGTTACCCTGGTCTCGAAAATCACCCGAGCTACCATTTGGCACAGAAATACATGCCAAAGGGTCAGAGTGGGATTTTGGGATTTGGTGTCAAAGGTGGACGTGTAGCTGGTACACAGTTCATCAACAATCTCAAACTCTTTTCCCATGTAGCCAACATTGGTGATGCACGTAGCCTTGCCATTCATCCTGCATCAACAACCCATAGTCAGTTGACTGCCGAGGAATTAACGCTTACGGGTGTCACCGAAGACTTCATCCGCTTGTCAATCGGTATCGAGACAATCAGCGATATCTTGGCAGATATCGATCAAGCGTTGGCGGCAATCGGCTAGTTGTGTGAGAAAAGGTAGCATGCGTATGGATCAGCACAGTGTTGGGATTGTCAAAACACAGTATTTCCACAGTACACAGCCACTCACGCTGGCGTCTGGTGTAATTCTGCCCGAAGTTACTGTGGCATATGAGACATATGGGACCCTTAATGCAGCACGGGACAATGCCATCTTGTTGTTGCATGCACTGTCTGGTGATGCGCATGCTGCCGGGTATCATGCGGTCGATGACCGCAAACCGGGTTGGTGGGATGACATGGTTGGGCCAGGCCGTGCATTTGACACCGATAAGTATTTCGTGATTTGTAGCAACGTGCTCGGTGGATGCAAAGGTACCACGGGGCCGCTGAGCATAAATCCATCCACGCACATGCGCTATGCTGCAGACTTCCCGGTTGTGACTATTAGCGATATGGTCAATGTGCAAGTACGATTGATTGATATGCTCGGAATTGCTGAACTGTATGCTGTTGCGGGTGGATCGATGGGTGGCTTCCAAGCTATCGAGTGGATGGCTCACCATGCAACTCGTGTCAATAGCGCAATTTTGTTGGCCACGAGTGCAAGCCATCAGCCACAAGCAATCGCATGGAATGCAATCGGCAGACAGGCGATACGTCGCGACCCGAAGTGGGCTGAGGGATATTACGACCTCGATGATCCACCGTGTGATGGGTTGGCAGTGGCCCGCATGGTTGGACACATCACCTATCTAAGTGATTGTTCGTTGCAACAGCGTTTCTCGCAGCGCTATCGGAATGGCGCAAGTCCACGGTTCACGCTTGAATCTGAGTTTGACATAGAGTCATATCTCGAGCATCAGGCGATGCGTTTTAACGAACGATTTGATGCGAATAGTTATATGTACATTACAAAAGCAATGGATTATTGGGATATCACTGCACATCATGATTCGTTGGCTGTGGCGATGCAAGAATGGCAAAAACCCACATGTATTATTTCGTTTGATTCCGATTGGTTGTATCCCACTGCAGAATCGATCAAGTTGGCTGATGCAGTACGTGAAAATGGCGGTGTAGTTGATTGTGTAGAGTTGCCATCGGTGGCTGGTCATGATGCGTTTTTGTTGGAGTACCGTGTACAAACACCGATTATTCAACAGTTTTTGCATGGCGTAATTGCGCTAAAATCACGCTAATATAAAATCAACTATACTGTTATGCATCTGTAGTACCGAGTTGTGCGTAGTATCTGTTGGTAGTTCTGTCATCGTTGGCCTCATTTTGCTTTCATCTTTTTTGAGAGCGCATTTCGCTCTCGCCACGTAGACGTTCGCGTCTCTTGACAGATGTGTTATGACTGTTCCACACCCAACTGAATTGTTGTTTGAATATGTGATTGCGACACTTGCTCCAGAGCAGATGTCACAGATTGATGCGCATCTCGTTGAGTGCAGTCAGTGTCGTCAGCTCGTGCACGAATTGCGGGCAGATATTTTTCAAAATCATGGTGTACATGCGCGAGTACAAATCAAAAAGCAGCTCTTTGATATCGTGGCGTTTGATCGTGACTTTGGTGCGGTAGTGCGGACTGCGCGACTCGCCGACACGTTGCGTTGGATTGCTGCAGTCATACTGGTGTTGGTGGGCTCTGCATTTGCGAGCATTTTTTTGTGGAATGGCTACTTTGCCCGTACGCAATTATCAATGGATACGGTGCCGACACAAGTCATACAGCCGTACAACAATTTTGCCATTGCTGATTTTATGGCACGCGATGGTATACGAACGTTTCCTTTTCAACCCAAAATGTCAGCAAATGATGGCACCTTAGTTGGATATACGCAACCGAATCAACCAGGCATATTACTGGTTGGACGTGATATGCCATTACCTGACGCAGGTACGAATTATGTGGCGTGGTTGCGCGACAACGATACGTATGCGCAGTTAGGTGTGTTCGCGGCCGACGAGATAGGTACGATTTGGATGTTCCAGCCAGATCGGCAATGGTGTCAAGGATGCGAGGTAATCATTACCCGTGAAACGTCGCTACAGGACGCACGTCCATCGGGTTCAGTGCTATTTGAGATGGTGTATAGTGAGTAGCGGTTGCACGAATTTCTTGAATATACAGTAAAATAGAAAGAGTACCATGCGTACTGCGACACATTTCATTGCATTCCTGTGTGGATTGATTGTCGGAGTTGTGGCAGGAGCCGCGCTTTTGGCATACACCTACCAAGAAGCAGGTTTGTATCCCCCCGATGATGCGACAGTAAAATTTATGGCTGGTGAACGCGGGTGGTTACGCCCAGATGTGGAGTAGTACAGTGGTATCAAGGCAATGACGCATTGATAAAGGAGACTTCCCCATGGACAAACCTTGGTTAAAATCTTATGAACCTGTTGTGCCGCCGACGTTGGAATTTCCTGATAGTGACATTTACCGCATTTTTTCTGATGTGGCTCGTGAATTCCCCAAAAACACTGCGGTGCGCTTGATTTTGAGTTATCTGCTGGGCGGTCGTTACACGGTTGGTATGGCTTTGAGTTATACCGAGCTCGCCGAAAAAGTGGAACGATTTGCGAACGCACTCTATCAAATTGGTGTACGCAAAGGCGACCGTATTGCGGTGATGTTGCCCAATTCGGTACATTACGTCATCGTCTTTATGGCAGCCATGCGAATTGGCGCCATCGTTGTCAACAATAACCCAACATATACATCACGAGAACTCAAGCATCAGGTCAACGATTCGGGTGCCGAGACGATTGTCATTCTCAACCTGTTTTATCCGCGACTGCGTGAGATTCAATCAGACACCAAAATCAAACGCGTGATTGTGTGTCATATGTTTGATATGTTGAGTGTGGTGTCACGTACCCTGGTGAAGGCCAAGCAAAAGCGTCAGCCTGATTGGGTCGATGTCAAGCCAGAGCATGATATCTTTTTCTTTGAGGCGTTGCTCAAAAAATACCCTGCCATGGCGCCGGCGGTACATGTCGATCCTGATGATGTGGCAGTCCTGCAGTATACCGGTGGTACAACAGGTTTGCCCAAGGCAGCCATGTTGACGCATCGCAATTTGATAATTAATGCCACGCAAATTAATGCATGGTTCACTAGTGCAGAGCGTGGTGCCGAGAAATTCATGTGCGCCATCCCGTTTTTCCATGTCTATGGGTTGGTGGTGGCCATGGTTTATGGCATCAGTATCGGTGCTGAAATCCAGGTGGTGCCCAATCCGCGCCCAATTGAGAATGTCATGAACATCATGCAGAAGGAACGCTCCACAATTTATCCTGGCGTACCTGCGATGTATATTGGAATTGTGAATCATCCGAATGTTGCAAACTATGATTTGCGGTCGATTAAAGCATGTCTCAGTGGCTCTGCACCACTTCCTGTGGAAGTACAGACGAAATTCATCGAACTCACTGGTGGACGTCTGATTGAAGGCTTCGGTATGACTGAACTTTCGCCTGTTTCGCATGCGAACCCACTCTACGGCGTATCAAAGAAGGGTTCGGTTGGTATTCCATTGCCCAACACCGAGGCAAAAATCGTTGATTTGGAAACGATGAATGATGTGCCAATTGGGAGTGATGCATCGGGTGAATTGTGGGTACGCGGTCCCCAAGTCATGAAGGGCTATTGGCAACGTCCCGATGAAACTGCCGAAACGATTACACCTGATGGATGGTTGCGTACCGGCGACATTGCACGAACAGATGATGATGGGTATTTCTACATCGTTGATCGTCTCAAAGACATGATAATCTGTGGTGGCCTCAAGGTCCTGCCACGTGATGTCGAAGAGGTACTGTTTATGCACCCTGAAATCCGCGAGGCGGCAGTGGTGGGGATTCGCAATGACGCACGTGGTGATGATACGGTTACCGCATTCATCGTGACACACAGTGGTAGTCCAATTGATGTGGATGCGCTCAAGACGTTCTGCAAGCAATATCTTGCAGACTTCAAGATTCCACGCCAATTCGAGTTCCGTACGGAATTACCCAAGACGACTGTCGGAAAGGTATTGCGTCGCGAGTTGGTTGCGCAGTACACCAAGCAGTAAGCAAGCGCCACAGCCCTCCGCTCTGGTAGTGGAGGGCTGTTTTTTTGTGTGTGACTTTTTGGTACAATCGGTACATACAAGTTCTGCGTGTAACGGATATCTGTGCACGATATACGACGTGTACAATTGGAGTTGATGTGACGACACAAAGTACCGCACAATTACGACTTCGTCGTTCGCAACGCATCCGCGTCTTGCACCCGCTTGCGACTGCGTTTGAATGGCGTTTTGTGGTGTATGTACTGTTTGTGGTGACCGCCATATTCTTGACATTTCAGGCACCATCTGCGGTTGATATCGGTGTTGGCTCACCAGGGGATCGGCTGTTCCTCGATAGTAGTGCAGGTCTTGGTGCCCAAGACGCTGATAAATGGTATGCCGATGAAATAAGCCAAGATGCGGCTTCTGGTCGCAGTCGTTGGACGCGGCAACATGCAACCGTTACCATCCCTGCATTTGATACTGGCGCAGATGTATCGTTGATGATTCGCATGGCGGGGTGGCCTGCAGATGTGTTCAATGGTGCAGTAGAACAACCACAAGTACGCATCATGGTGAATTCGTCTGAGTTGGCGGTTTTTACTCCGACAGTTTCTTTCGATGATTATTACCTCGTCCTCCCTGCCGACCTCAATACATCTCCCGACATAACTGTGCATTTGGCTGTTTCCGATGTTTTTACGGCAACACAGTCTCACAGTGATGTGCGCCCCAAAGGAATTCGTGTCGAGCGCATTGCTGCCGCCACCCCGAATGACTGGGTTGCGTTAAATATTCCACCAGTCCGCTTTCTCTGGTGGGGGGTGGTCTATGCAATCGTGCTATACGTGATTTCGATAATGCTCTATCGCCGTTCAGGTGTCGCGTTGGTGATGAGTTTGTTGGCGGTGTCGTTCACCTTTATTCTTGTTGCATTTCAACGCATTTATGTGGTGCAGTTGTTGCCATATTTTGTCGGCATTTTATTCGTCTGGTGTGTCTGGTTATTGCGAAAAGATGTTGGTAAAGGATGGCGCACGCTGTTGCAGGCGTTTCAACGCGGTGCAGCGCTTGGTTGTGGGTTGTGGGTGGCACTTTCGCTTGTGCTTGCACTTGGACTTACACTGCTGCCAATTCCGCAGTTTGTCCCGTCGGATACTCTGCAATTTGCCATTTATTTGAGTGTCGTGGTGTGTTTGCTGGGAATTGGTCTGTTTTACCCGCTTGCCGCGCCGTTTGCGCGACTCGTGACGTGGTGGGAACGCCGTAGTGGTGTGGTATTTGTAGTCTATTTTGTTGCAGCGCTTGCTGGTGCTCTTTTCGTGCTACAATCGGCACCATTTATTGGGCATGCTGATTATGCCGATAATGCCGTGGTTGCGCGCAACATCCTCAACGGTCGTGGCTGGGTTGTCGATTATGTGACGCAGTTCTATACAATTTATCCTTCGGTGACGCATCCCCAAGAGACATGGCCGTTGCTCCAACCAGTGTGGATCGCGATAGCATTTGTGTTGGTTGGTGTCTCTGACATCGGCGCACGCATACCGAATGTGGTGTTTTATAGCATTTTGCTTGTGTTGATATGGCATACAGGTCGCAAAATCTGGGATGGCCGTGTTGGTACTATTGCTGTTGGCATCTTTGCAGTCAATACATTCATTTATCGTCAGCTCGAGTACGCAACCACCGATCTTGCATTTGCCACATTCATGCTGGGGGCGATGAACGCAGTCTACGATATTCGGGCGGCCACGCATTCTACAACACCAGCCCAGCGCTGGTATGCCGCACGGATTTTCCAGGTCCTCCAGGCAGGGTTGTGGACAGGATTAATGTTGCTCCAAAAGCCTGGCAGTGGGGGAGTAATTGCGGTGGGAATGGGCTTGTGGTTGTTGTACGACTATCGTAGCGCCCTGGCACAACCGATTATCACGACACGTCTTGATCGGCTGCGCAACAACCTAAAGACATTGATAGGACGGGTGTGGCCAGTCGGTATATGGGCATTGGTGGCGTTAGTATGTGTGGCACCGTACGTGGAATATAATATGCGACTCTACGGGTCACCTGCGCACACCACCGAACAAGTTGATGCCTGGTTGCTTGAGTATACACACTGGGATTCTATTTACCGTGTGTATGCTGCGGACGGGGGAATCGGTACCGGTGATATTCCCAATCGCAGTTGGTTAGTCCGTTGGGGGTTTGACGGGTTCACGCACAAATTGGTGAATCAAATTGTGGCGGTACGCAACTACGTGATGCCAACGCTAGCGCATCTCCCTGGTGAACTGCAGTGGCTTGGTGCTGCCCCAGATGCGACATCGCTCCTGCCCGCAGTGTGGTTGTGGGCAATGCTCATTGGGATTGTGGTCTGGCGATCGCCAGCGATTTCGATGCTGAAACGCTTGTTGGTTGCCGGATTTTTGCCCTATGCACTCTTTATGATGACGTATTGGCATGCCAACGAACCGCGCTACTGGGTCATCATGTTGCCGTGGATGGCATTGTTTGCTGCTGCCGCGCTGATCGCATTCATCGATCGTTCCAAACAGTGGTTCGCGGGTCGACTGCTCGTCCCGGCACTGATTCTGGTATTTTCGTTGCTCACCATCACGATTCGTGACACGGTCGTGGTGATACAACAGCGCCAGCGTATCGATACGCAAATGGTAGCTGCAGATCGTGATATGTATGCGTATCTGCAACAAAAGACGCCACTGAGTGCAACCATGATGACGCGCGTACCGTGGCAGCTCAATTGGTACGCAAACCGTCCTGCTGTGATGATTCCTGCGGATGCAGATGCGACAACCATCTTGCGCATTGCCAAACACTATCGTGTGCAATACCTTGTACTCGATTCCTTGCAGCGTCCAAATGCGGCGACGCGTGCGATCATCGATGCGATGATTGCAGATCCGGCGTATGGCTTCGTTGAAGTCTATCGGACGCCGGAGTATACCGTCAATGACGTGGATGGCACCTTTACGATGCAAAGTGTGGTTTTCGAATTTCCAGCAGATTATGCTGGTGTGGCTGAAATACGATGAGGTCGTCCTTGCGCGTACTCATGCTCGCCACTTCGTTTCCGAAATATGCAGGTGATACGACTGCACCATTCATCGAAGAAATTGCTGCTGGTGTGGCGGCGCATGGTGTGCATGTGCGCATGGTGTTGCCGGCCCACAGAGACTTTCGTCATGCATCCGTAGAGCGCGGTGTAGAACTGACCACATTTCGGTATGCACCGATTCCGGCATTCGCAGTCTGGGGGTACGCTGAGTCACTGCACGCTGACGTCGGACTTCGTGCAAATGCGCTTTATGCTGCACCATTTGCGATTATTGCGTCGATGTATGCGCTTGATGCACATATTCGTGCCTTTCGTCCTGACGTGATTCATGCACACTGGGTGCTCCCAAATGGCTTGCCTGTTGCCCTTCTGGCGTGGTGGCATCGTATCCCGTACGTGGTGAGCATGCACGGATCTGATGTAGCTATGGCCGAGCGTAACAGCGTGTTCCGGGCACTGACGAGACGAATCTTCGCGAATTGTGCATATGCGACGGCGTGTAGTGGCGATTTGTATCGCCGTGCCATTGCACTTGGTGCTTCGCCTGACACCACCGTGGTGTTACCGTATGGAGTTGCACCACAGGAATTTTCACCGACGTTACGTGATCGGGCATGGGTGATGACACGATTTTCAATTGCTGCCGATGTGGCATTAATCGTGGCAGTTGGTCGTTTTGTGGTCAAAAAGGGCTTCCATGTGCTGATTCGTGCGTTACCATTTATTCGTCAACAACTCCCCAGTGCGAAGTTGTTGCTGGTAGGATACGGTGACATGCACGATGAGTATCTCGCACTTGCTGGCGACCTCGGCGTCGCTGATATGCTCATCATGCCTGGGCAGTTACTACGTGATGACGTTGCTCGTGCAATTGCGAGTGCCGATGTTTATTGTGTGCCATCGGTCCATGATGAACGCGGGAATGTGGACGGGTTGCCGAATGCACTGCTTGAAGGTATGGCGTCGGGATGTGCTATCGTCGCCAGTGACGTCGCTGGTATTCCTGATGTAATTCAACATAACGTGCATGGTATATTGGTGCCTGAGGGTGACGCAGCGGCGCTTGCAGCAGCGATAGGGCAACTCGCTGATAATCCACGTGCACGGGAATTGGGAGACGCCGCCCGCCGCCGGGTGACTGAGGAACTTACGTGGCCACGGGTAACGAGTACACTTGTGAACGCCTATGAAAAGGTTCTGAAATGATTAATGATACTGACATAGTGCGCAAAGTAGAACAGCTATATCGTGGTTTGAATCGGTGGTGGCTCAGCCGTGGTGTGCCGTGGCTCAAGGCGCATGGCGGACGCGGCTATGAAATGCTCTCACGACGATGGGCAGACACGTCTCCTGCGACGCAGTGGTTTCTGTTTGCCTTTGTCTTGGCGTTTATGACGAGAATATTTGGATTAGGTACACAAAGTTTATGGCTCGACGAAGGGGCAACGTGGGCAGAAATTCACGATAAATCATTCACCCTGTTATTCCGAGAATTGTGGAGTAGTGACGCTGCGTATCCGCTCTATCACCTCTTTCTCAAAGGGTGGGTCTCTTTGGTTGGTGATAGTGAAGCGATGATGCGCTTGCCGTCTGCGATAGCCAGTGCCGTGGGAATAGCTGCTACCAGTTTGCTCTTTGAGCGTCAGCCGCAGCGTGGGTTTGTGGCAATTGTGATGATTACTGCACCATACGTCTATTGGCATGCGTACGATGCGAAAGTCTATGCTTTCGTGCTTGCGTTTGTGGCGGTTATCATGATTCTACGGCCACTGTCACTCGGTTGGATTATTGCATTGTGTCTTTTGCCATTTGTGCATCGCCTCGGCTTACTCATTGTTGCAATAGCACTTATTCCGCCTGCGTTGCGGGTAAAGGGCGTCTTGCAACGCGTGTTATTTGGTGTTTCATTGATTCTTGGGTGTGTCGTGGTAATCGGAATCGGCATGTCGATTCGTGCGAAATCTATTCTGAGTGTGACATGGCAGAGTCCTATTGGTGCAATAGGTGATCTCGTCACTCGGTTTTTATTTGATCGCCGTTGGTCGGATGTCGTATTTGGCATCCCAGTCTGGTTGTGGATTATCCCCTGCCTCATACTGCTTTCAATAGGCAGTGCGGTGATGTTCCAACAAGCCCGTACACAGAAACTTGCTGCCATCCAACTGCTCTTGTTTGCCTATGTTCCAGTGTTGGTGATTGGACTGAGTTATGGATCAACGCCTTTTTTTGATGCACGCTATGCCGTGATGTCACTCCCCGCATGGTTGGTGTTGATTGTGCATGGGGCTGATTGGGCGATTCGTAATATCCGCATTCGTAATCGCTTGTATCGCGAAGTCCGGCTCGGCCGTATCATATTGGCGTTGGTAATTGTGGCGCACGGTGTATCACTCTTTGAACCGGTACGCGGGATGTTTTCAGGTGCACCAGTCAAAGAAGAGTGGCGTACCGTGATGCAAGAACTTGCCCGACGGGTTACCCGGGATGATTTAGTGGTGCTGCACCCTGCCTATACGATGCCACTCTATCGATATTACCGCCGTGTCACCCCTGATCCACTCCCCAAACCGGTGGTTTTTGTGCATTTTAGTGACGGATATCGTGGGAGTTCTGTTGATACGGCAGTTCAACGCGAATATCAACGGCGTGTCTTTGAGAGCGAATTCAACCGAGCTGCCACGGGCAAACAACGCGCGTTATTGGTAATTGCCCCAGATCATGCTGCCCAAATCGACCCGCCAATTCGTACTGATAGCCCGTATGGATGGGTCGGTCTGTATTTTCAATATCCGCAGCGAAGTTGGCCATGCGGTGGTGTTGATCGCTACGGTGTGGCACTCATGTGCCAGAGTTTTCCATCATTGTTCGGCTTGCCGACGGTGCCGCAACCCGAAAAAGAAATCGATGCGCTATTCGGTGATAGCATCCACTTGCGTGGTATCACCGTGCGCCCATTGGGCACGTTTTTCATGGCTGGTGGCAGTATTCCAATTACGTTGTTTTGGGACGCAAAGACCAAACCAGCCCGTGATTACCGCATGTTCGTGCATCTGTGTCAACTCTGTAACAAGCCACCGATTGCACAGCACGATGGACCACCGTTGATGGGCTATGGTGATGCGGGTCGTACGACCACCTGGCGCATCGATGATCCTGTACATGATGAACGCGCCATTCCAATCCCGGAAACGATTGAACCAGGGAATTATGCGCTGATTGTCGGTGTATATGACCCCGACGGTGTGCGTGTGCCGATTACCGCATCCAAAAATGGTGGTGTCATTGGCGAGGACCGCCTCATCGTTGCTACCATTCGCATCATCCGATAATGCAGGCGTGCTATAATCGCACTGCAGGATACACAGATTGAGGGTACTACAGAATGCGCCAAATTCCCAATTTGCTCGGCCTATTTCGTGTATTCACGACTCCCGTGTTGGTTTACCTGTTGTTGCAGAACACAGGTTGGACGCTCTTTGCTGGTGCGCTGGTACTCCTTGCGATGGCAATTAGTGATATCATCGATGGGAATCTTGCACGGCGGTATGGTGTCGTTTCCAATATGGGCATATTTCTTGATACTATCTCTGACAAAATTTTCGTGGCCGGTGCCCTTTTACCAATGGTCGAAACAGGATTAGTTGAGAGTTGGTACGCATTAGTCATTATCGCGCGTGAGTTTGCCGTCTCAGGATTGCGGTCGTATGCTGCAGCACAAGGAGTCGTTATTCCTGCGCGATCGTGGGGTAAACAGAAACTCACGATTACGGTGACGGGGTTGATCTGGCTGATGTGTTTTGCGGCATTCCCAGATTTGGCATGGGTGCCGTGGTGGTTGCTCTGGTTGTCACAGTGGTGGTACATCCCATACGTGTTGGCGTTGTTCTGGACGGTTGGCTCAGGTGTCGAGTATTTTTGGAATGCACGTGAGTTGCTGAAAAAGGCGCTGTAATAATAGGAGTGTTCTGTGGGCAGAATTGCTGAAACATTTGCACGATTGCGCGCCGAAAAGCGCGGTGCATTGATGCCATACCTCATGGTTGGATATCCCGAAAAAGATTCTCTCGAAGTGTTGGCCCCTGCACTACAAGCAGCGGGAGCCGATTTATTTGAAATCGGTGTCCCTTTTTCTGATCCACTTGCAGATGGGGCTACGATTCAACGAGCATCGGAACAGGCGCTCAACAACGGTGTTAATGTGCAATTTGCTCTTGACTCCGTTAAACGATTGCGTGATATTGGCGTCACTGTTCCATTGGTATTGATGGGATATATCAATCCGTTTTTGCAATATGGCATTTCACGGTTTGCACAGGCAGCAGCGGCGGCAGGAGCTGATGGCGTCATTGTCCCAGACCTACCACCAGAAGCTGCAGGCGAGATGCGCAGTGCGTTGGCTGCTGTTGGGCTCGACTTAATTATGTTTGTGGCACCGACCACTCCAGATGCTCGTGTTGCGCAGATTACTGATGTTGCAAGTGGATTTATCTATTGTGTGTCATTGACTGGTGTGACGGGCGCACGGACGACCTTGTGGGATGGTTTGCCCGACTTTCTGCGTCGGGTGCGTACGCACACCGACTTGCCACTTGTGGTCGGCTTTGGTATTAGTACGACGGATCATGTACGTACTGTGGCAGCAGTTGCGGATGGTGCGATTGTTGCGAGCGCAATCATCAATCTCTTGGATGCACATAGCGCACATGAACGCACTGCCAAGGTTGTTGAGTATGTGAAAACTCTGCGTGAAGTCATCTAACTTCGAATCGATTGTGTTGTGGTATAATTGCGCCTGATTACGGGTGCGTACCATCAAGTTTTAAGACGACCATGTGCGGTGGAGTCTATGATGTGGCGCAAATAATGAAGTAGAGGAGTGGGTAGGATGAATAAAGGTCTTGAAGGAATTGTTGCTGCCTCGACTTCGATTAGTCGTATTGATGGAATTAATGGTCGTCTATATTACCAGGGCCTGAATATCGATGACCTCGCAGCACACTCAACGTTTGAAGAAACGACATACCTATTATGGCACGGTAGCCTACCCACTGCCGAGCAACTTGCCGCTTTCACACAAACATTCATCGAAAATCGCCAGCTTCCCTACGAAATCCTGACATTGATGATGGCGATGCCCAAAAAAACACCTCCCATGGAAGTGTTGCGCACTGCGGTATCTGCGCTTTCGACCTACGACCCCGATGATCTCGATAATTCTGTTGAAGCGAATGTGAACAAATCACTGCGATTGACAGCGTCAATGGCAACCATTATTGCTGCATGGGAACGTATCCGCAATCATTTGTGGCCGATCTTGCCGCGGACCGACTTGAGCCATGCTGCGAACTTTTTGTATATGATGACGGGCAAAGAGCCTGACCCTAAGGCGGCCAAAATTCTCGACACATGTCTGATTCTGCATGCAGACCATGGTCTGAATGCTTCGACGTTCGTCGCACGCTGTACGGCATCGAGCTTGTCCGATTTGCACTCGGCAATTACGGCGGCTATCGGCTCACTCAAAGGCCCGCTTCATGGCGGTGCCAACGAGCAAGTCATGCGCATGTTGCTTGAGATTGGTACAACTGAGAATGCAGAAGCTGCGGTGCGTGCCATGCTCGATAGCAAACAAAAAATCATGGGATTCGGCCATCGTGTGTACAAGGCGGACGACCCGCGGGCAGCCTGGTTGCAGCGTTTGTCGCATGACTTGGCCATGACCGTTGGACCTAAACAGTGGTACGAGATTTCCGAAATCATCCGCCACGTGGTGCAGGAATCAAAGCCGTTGCCGGTGAATGTCGACTTCTATTCGGCATCGGTATACTATGCACTGGGCATCCCCATCGATCAATTCACGCCCATTTTTGCGCTGAGCCGCGTATCAGGGTGGACAGCACATGTACTCGAGCAATACGGCGATAACCGGATTATCCGCCCCGAGTCCGAGTATGTCGGGCCAGAAAATGTCCAATATGTACCATTGGCACAACGAGGTTAATTGGTGTATCAGCTTGTGCGCCGTGCGTTGATACAACGTGTGTTGTCTCGCTGGCAGCAATGGTCGAATAAAATTGAAACTCCCCAGCAACGGATACAGGTAGTCGCCAGTATCTTTGTGGGGAGTTCCATTATTGCGGGGTGCCTGTTCTATTTGCCACTCGGGCTGACAGCAGTACCAATGTCGATGCGGGAAGCATGGTTTTTGGCCGTGTCGGCGCTGACTGCCAGTGGTGCAACACTCAAACCGGTGGCCACCCAGCTCACACCTGCAGGGATGTGGGTACTGTTGTTTTTGATGCAATGCGGTGGTGCGGGATTTATGAGTCTCACAGTCGCGATTCTGCAACGACTTGGAGTTACTATTTTCGCCAAGACGCGCATTCGTGGCATGCAATTGTTTTGGGCGGCATGTACGATTGAACTCAGTGCGGGCATGCTGCTTGCATGGCAATGGCGTGATGTGTTCCCCACCTATTCTGAAGCGCTTTTTGCTGGATTGTTTCATGCCACGAGTGCCTTTACCAATGCCGGCTTTGATTGGTTGACGCCCGATTCGCCACTCCTTTCCATGGCAAATGATGTGACAAGTCTCGCGCTTATTGCAACGACGGTCTTAATTGGTTCACTTGGACTGCCTGTTGTCGTTGATATCATTTCTTCCAAACGACGTCTCGCACAAACATCACTTAGCGTTGCGGTAACGGTACTCTTGGTTACCGGTGGCGTGGTAAGTCTATGGGCCACCCCAGAGTGGCAACTGTTACATCAACACGAAGGCGTCGCAATGCGACTTCTGACTGCACTCTTTGATGCGCTCACGTGGCGTACTGCCGGAATATTTTCTCATAGCGATATCATGCAGTTGCCCGTATCAACCCGTATCGGCTTGCTCGTTGCCATGTTTACCGGATGTGCGCCAGGAACGATGGGTGGTGGTGTTACGCCGACAACCATGGTTGTAGTTGCCGTCGCATTGTGGGGCACGCTCCGCCGTCAATCGTCGGTTTCGTTTCTGGGACAACCGCTCAACCCGCAATTTGTGCGCCGCGCGTGCATCATTCTCATCAGCAGTGTAATCTTGGTATGTGTGACAGCGTTGCTCGTCGCACTCGTTGATGGCATCGCTGTGGATTATGCCGTAGTATTGGCCACAGCGGCATTTGCCACGAGTAATGTGAATGCGGACGGATTGCAACAATTGAGTTGGATGTCCACTACCCTGCTCGGTGTGGGAATGCTCTGGGGGCGTATTGGTGTTTTTGTGATGGTTGCGTCGCTCTACAGCAACATGCATGTCAAACGGCGACCAAACGAACTCTGGTTCGGATAAGACGTGGCTGCACACCGTGCAGCCACGTCTTGCGGACTAATCGAGAGGCAGGAGCCACGAAGACTGTTTGGGGAATAGTGTGTCGAGCAGTTGATGTGCCTCATGACTCGCATAGATGTCCGGGTAGAAATCACGTAATTCATTGAGCGAATGAAGTCCAAATAGGTGTTGCAACATGACGAGTGGTGGGTAGCCAGCTTGCGCCGCACCAGGTGTGCGCATATTTTGCCATGCGCCATCACGTTTCCACGGTTTGGCGGTAATTTTGCCTTTGTCAAATACCAACTGTAGCCCACTGCGATATAAGTCGATCTCGAGCGTCCCTGTATACCCAGCCATGGTGCTTTGACTTAGCCGTTTTTCGAGTGGTGCAACGATGTGCTGCACGAATGCTGGTACATCGGCAACACGAATATACCAGCCGTATGGGCGTTGCTGCTGATGTGGTTGGCGGGCAATGAGTTGATAGGCGGGATGATCAACACCCAGCCAGAATTGGATTTCGCTCGCAGGTGGGGTTGTGTCACTATGCGCTGGCATGGCTGCTGCGAGTTGTACGAGTTGACGGCAGAGTGCATCAAAGATGCGATACAACGGCACATGTGGCTCGGTTGTCAGACTGCGTACTTCGATTGCACCGAAACGCACGCGATTCGTAAACAGGCTGCCAATCACCGTGCCGTCGTGTGATTCAATGACATAGGGTACCCATGGATCATGCGATTGATTCGTCGCTATTGTGTAGCGCATATACGTTGCATCGACATGTGAGGTTACCAACATTGGTTTGCCGTTGTGCAGCCGCCGTTTATCACGCTCATACAGCATCAACAATGCCATGACATCATCGTTGGTGGCACGTCGCAATGTAATCGTATCCGATGCGGTTGGTGATGCCGCAGGAATAGAAGAAAACGGCATCTGATAATGCCCGCCCAGTGTCAGCGCATATTCATAGCCGAATTGTCGATAGTAATACGGAATCCCGGTGATACCCTGGACGAGGTCACCACGATATGCACTGCGTGCATGGATGAGGTGGAATATGTTGCGGATAAAGCCACGATTGCGGACATCGGGATGCGCCGCGACAATCTCAGGTCGACCTGCAGGCACCAACACGCCAGCATAGTCGAATGGCATGCGCAACAAAAGTGTGGCTGCAACGATGCGATTGTCTTTGTCGGCAACGACGGCTACATCATCTGGTATGCCTATCGGACTTTTGCCGTGTAATTGTGCCTGAACGTATTTAGACACATACGGTGGGTTGTCATCAAACACGGTATCGTAAAGGGCGACAAGCGACGCCTCGTCGTTGCGACCAGCCCATCTGAGTACGTACCCATCGCCAAGTGCTTCTTGATATGATTGATCATGCATTGCCGTCATGTATTTGCTCATTTCTTGTTAATTCGACCAGAGAAACCAGGATGGCTTGCGGGGAAAGAGTGTCTCGAGTAATTCAATACTTTCACCTGAAGCCCACACATCTTTGCGCCATGCATGCAATTCACGAAACGAGCGCCAGCCAAAGAGTTGTTGTGCGAAGATGCCCGGAGGATAGGTGGCGTTGAATGGCTCACCATAGGCTGGTGCAGTCCATGGTTTGACCTGCAGCAATGAACCGTGCTGCCACACCATTTCTAGGCCATGCTGGTAAAACCAGAGAATGAATGACCCCGTATACTCCCTGAATGCGCTTGTGGCGAGACGATGCTCGAGTACGCTGCGAACGTGCCATAGGAGTGGCACGAAGTCAGGGACACGCAAATACCAGGTATATGGATTTTCATCGAGTGTGACGATGCTATGTGTAGTAAATTGTCCCAACCATATGGGATTCGCATCGACTTGCAGATAGAGTTTGGTGATTTCAGGAAAGAGTGGATGTGCTTTGGGGAGCGTGAGTGCGTACTCCTTTAATGCGGCTAAAGAGCGTACGAAATACTGATGTGGTGATGCATTTGGTGAGAAGCCAAGCCCCGTAATGCATACACCTCCGTCTTCATCACCGTAGCTCAATAGGGTGGTAAATCCAATGATTTCCCCTGATTGTAAACACACGAAATGAGGCACATGTTGTTCGCGAGAACACGATGTCACCAGGGCATGATGGAAGTAATCTGCAGTAAACGGTGTGCTCAATAGATCGGTGCGCTGCTGTCGTTCATCGTCGTAGAGCGCCACAAACGTCGCATATTCATCGCTGCGTGCTTTACGTACAACGAGTGCGTCTTCTGATATGGATGGGATATTGGCCAGATCAATGGTGCGGAAAGCGTTGTAATCCACACTCCACACATAACCGAACTGATGGTAGTAATTTGGAATGCCCGTAATCGCTTGCATCATATCGCCCCGAGCATGACTCTTGTGATGCAGGAGATTCATAATCTCGCGCACGTAGCCGCGTTGCCGTACATGCGGGCTGCTACACACCAACTCAGGTCGGCCAACAGATAACTCAATGCCGCCATACTGGAGCGGTTGCGTCAACAGTGCTGCAGCAGCCAGCATCGCTCCATCAGGTGCGCAGACCACGGCAATGTCACTTGGCGTACATAGTGGGTGGTTGCCACTGGCCATATCACGTGCGTATGGACCCACATTCGGATTGCTGATTTGGTATTGTGGCAATACAAACGATGCCTCGGCAAGTGCTGCATAGGCCTCTGCGTCGTGGGGAGTTGCCCAGCGTAGCGTTGCGCCATCAGCGAGCGTATGGGTGTATTTCGGGTCTATTTGGTGCATGGATATCCTCAACTTTGAAACATAAACCAAGACGTGTGTTTGGGAAACATGGTGTCGAGCAAGGCGCCATCAAATGCACTCCGTGCGAGTTCATGGTGCCAGTGCCGCATTTCGTCATACGAGTTGCGCCCAAATATTTGCTTGAGCAACAACGGGAGCGTATAGCGGTTGGTCGCCGAGCCACCTTTTGCGTGTCCCTGTTGTGAAATGGCTTGCAGTACTCCATCTTTCCAGGTAAACTCGAGTGTTGCATCGTATAGCGATACGCTGAATTGATGCGTAATGCCGCGGAACTCACTCGCTGCAATGCGCTGTTCGATGACCGGTCGAATGCGTTGCACCAAGGCGGGCACATCAGGGACACGAATGTACCATGTATAGCCGTTATCGTACGTGGCATGTGAGATGCTCCGCAGGATGTGGTGTACAGGATGCGATGCATCGAGATCAAAAATTACGCCATTCATCGTTTCGTCTTGCGTATGCCGCAAGGTTACGAGTTGCCGGTATTGTGCAGTGGCGTTGATGATTGCCGGTAAATACTGTGCGAGCGGGTATCCTGGTTTGAGACCAAGGCCATAGATGGTGAATTTGTTGTCTACTTTGGCATTGGCAAGCAACATGAAGCCGATGACTTCGCCCGAATCAGGAGCACAAATGAATGTTGGCATCCAGACATGGATGCTGGTGCAGTCGGTGAGCAAGAATTTGTAGTATGCAAAATCAATCGGCGTGGTAATCATTTGATTGCGCGCGTGGCGTTCGGCATCATAGAGTTCTACAAACTGGGAATATTCATCGACTGCTGCGCGGCGAATCTGAATCGCCGGTGTGTGCGTGCTGTGCTGCTGTGGCGTGATATGCACCGTGGTGCGCTGTTCATAGTCGATGGCGTAGTGGTAGCCCAAGCGCTCGTAGATGTATGGTACACCAGTGATGCCCTGAAGGAGATCGCCGCGCGCATGGCTACGAGCATGCAACAGTTTGAAAATCTCGCGAATATACCCACGACTGCGATATTCGGGGTAGGTAGCGACCACTTCTGGTTTCCCCATCGCAATGTCAATACCTGCATAATTCATCGGCGCGCGCATCAGGACGGTGCCTGCCACGACTTCCTCTGCAGCATTCACGACGACTGCGAGTTCATCGGCTGAACAGTGTGGATGGTAGGAGCTGGTGAAATCCCCGCAGTATTTGGCCACATAGCGGTTGTATTCACTATCAGCAGTGTCCTTGAAGACATTTGCGCATAAGTCGATATACCCTTGCACATCTGAGGGACGTGCCCAGCGCACGGTGCTCCCGTCTGCCAGGGTGTGGGTGTATGTTGGATCGTGTAATGCAGTATGTATAGTCATGGTTACTCTATATCGGTAATTGGCCGTATTTGCCAACGAGTGACGATTCGCCGAATTGTGTACGTGTCAGTGTCATTACGACATCATCGTAGCGCTGATGATTGAATGTGCGGACTTCAGGGATGCGTCCCGTCTCGATGAACCCCGCAGCATCGTAGCTCTTGCGGGCACGGATATTGTAGCTGACATACCACAAGTAGATG
>CAZIKU010000024.1:0-28340 GCA_964539815.1 uncultured Klebsiella sp.
GTGAGCGCGCCATTCGCAACCGTCATCCGTGGATTTTTTCGGGGGCGATTGCCCAAAGTGCGCCACCGCATGCCGATGAAGTCGACGTCTATAGTGATGACGGGCAATGGCAAGCACGGGCGCTGTGGAGTCCGCATTCACAGATTCGCGCGCGTGTGTTGACGTGGCACCCCGAAGCACGCATCGACACGCTCTTTTTCCATCAACGCATTAGTCAGGCGCTCGAATTACGCATGCGCCTACCTGCCTATACTGACGCCAACGCCATGCGCATCGTGCACGGCGAATCCGACGGTGTGCCTGGGCTGATTGTGGATCGCTACGGCGACTACGTGGTCGTGCAACTCCTTTCCAATGGAATTGATCGCCGGCGCCAATTGATTGTCGATGTGCTGGTTGATTTACTGCGCCCCAAAGGTATCATCGATCGCAGCGACGACGATATGCGTGCCCTCGAAGGGCTGGCGCCGAGTGCTGGTGTGTTATGGGGCAGTGCACCTGACGCGCCTATCACGGTGACACATCCTACGGGCCTGCGCGAGACGGTGGATTTGACGGGTGGCCAGAAAACTGGCGGGTATCTCGACCAAGTCATCAATCGCGTCTCATTGGCAGCCTATGCCGAAGGTGCCGACGTGTTGGACTGTTTCTGCTACAACGGTGGCTTTAGTGTGGCGCTGGCCCGTGGTGGTGCGGCGTCAGTGGTGTCGGTGGATAGCAGTGCGCCGGCCTTGGTGGCCATGCAGCACGATATGGCACTCAATGCGGTACAATCAACGCCCCACGAAATCGTGGAAGCCGACGTCTTTCGCTTGTTGCGCGTCTACCGCGACCAAGAGCGCCGCTTCGACATGATTGTGCTCGACCCACCCAAGTTCGCCCATTCACAGGCACAGGTCGAACGCGCCACGCACGGTTACAAAGATATCAATTTGCTCGCCCTCAAACTGTTGCGTCCCGGTGGAATTTTGGCGACGTATTCGTGTTCGGGGCTGGTGTCGGCCGATTTATTCCAGAAAGTCATCTTTGGGGCGGCCATTGATGCCCAGCGTGACGTGCAGATTATCGAGCGGCATACGCAGTCGCCCGATCATCCCGTACTGCTGAGTTTCCCCGAGGGTGAATACCTCAAAGGATTGGTGTGTCGTGTCTGGTGATGTGGTGTCGTTGCCGTTGTTCCCTTTGCCATTGGTGTTGCTGCCACGGGCGCCCTTGACGTTGCATGTCTTTGAGCCACGATATCGGGCCATGGTAGCTGATTGTCTCGCCCAGCAGCGCGCCTTTGCAGTGGTGCTAGTGCAACATAGTGCGACGCATAGCGCGGACCTAGTGGCCATGCAGCAGATGCGTGACTATCTGGCAGCGCTGCCCGACGCGGATGACGAATATCCCGAGTATTTGCCCCACCTGATTGCCACCGAAGCCATCATCGACGAGCATGTGCGCTTCGATGATGGGCGCTACGGGTTGCAGTGCCATGGTGGGCGGCGTATGCAGATTACCGGCCTGACGCAACGGGCGCCGTACTTGGTGGCCACTGCGCACGCTGTCCCAGATGTCGCCTTACCTGCCACCAAAGCTGCTGCCTTTGCACTGCGCCAAATGTATGCGCGCTATTGGCGGGCCATTCAACGAGCCAGCCAACAAACGGTCGACGTCCCCGCACTGCCCGAAGACGACGTGGAATTGAGTTGGCAGATGGCCCATGCCATGCATGTCGACAACGTCCACAAACAGCTCTGGTTGGAGGGGAATGCCACGCAACGCCTGCGTAGCATGATTACTGCGCTCCGTGCCGAACGCAACACGTTGCCGTTACATGCGCCGCCTACCGCCTATCGTGTGCCGTGGAGTTGGAACTAATGATTGTGGCTGTTGGGAGTGCGTCACTCCATTTACCTGCCGTGTTTTCGTTGAAAGAAAAGCGCTCAATCGTCAAATCGCTGACAGAACGTATCAAGGCCCGCTACAACGTGGCGGTGGCCGAAGTCGGCTATCACGACATTCATGGCCGCACCATGTTGGGGTTTGCGGCAGTGTCGACACGGGCCGACCACGCCCAACAACAAATCGAGGCCGTCTTTCGTTATATCGAAGAGACGCGCCCCGACCTGGTGTGGGTAGACAGCGATATTGAGATTGTGTAGAATAATCCCTACACGATCATCTTTTTGAAGCCTTCGCCGGCGGCGAACCCGTGTGGTGCGCCAATTTCAGCGGCGCGGGTGCGTACGCGCTCTTCCCAGCCTTTGGCGTTGTCGAGTTGGGTGTGGTGCTCGCGTAGCGAGGCAATTTTGATGTCGAGGGTGCTGGTGATATCTTCGAAGTGGTCGGGTTGTTCGGCCGCCCACAGGTAGAGTGTCTCGGGGCGCCACAAGTCGATACCGACCTGCATCATCCCGGGCACAAACAGGTGGTCGCGAGCAGATACCAGACCGTCGATGACTGCAAAGCCCACAGCGCGGTGATCGGGGTGCCACATGTACTGCTTCCACGGGTCATGGCTAAAGACCAGATTGGGCTTGAGCACACGGATGTAGAGCGCCATCTCGAGGCGCAGGGCCGCAGAGGCTTCGAGCTCGCCGTCGTTGTAGCGCAAGTGGATGGCGTGTGTGTTGCCGCCCAGCACATCGAGCGCCTTGCGTTGCTCGATTTCACGCGTGGCAGACAAATCAAATGGGCTCAAATTCCGATCGTGGGTGCCCTTGTTGCCGTTGGTGACGACGATATAGGTGACTTCCCAGCCCTCACGCGCCAGGCGTGCCAAGGTACCACCGGCACCGAATTCGGCGTCGTCGGGGTGTGCGCCAATGGCTAATGCACGTTTGACTTCCGTCATGAATTGACTTCCTTTAGCGCACCATCATCGGCATGACGATGTGGATATAGCCGTCAACTCCTACGGGGCGAAAGACCGCAGGATTCTGCTCGGTTTTGGTTTCGATTGACACTTGAGCCGTCTTGATGGCGTTGATGGCATCTTGTAGGTACTTGACATTGAGGGCGATTTTGTTGCCTTCACCGCTGATAGTGCCATCCACCACACCGCTGTTGTTGCCGACTTCGGCGGCATTGGCGGCGATGTGAATGCGCCCTGGACCGTTGTCGCTGCCAGGCTCGATGGTCAAGCGTACGATGCTGGCCGACGCACTCGCAAAGAGTGAGGCAATCTTGACTGCTTTGGCTAGCTCGGAGGTATCGACCACGGTGCGCGTGCTGCTATCGTGGGGGATGACGCGCTCGATGTCGGGGTATTTGCCATCAATCACGCGTGTGACGAGATCGATGTCCTCGGTGTGGAAGAGGACTTGGCCGCCGCCAGGGGTAATAGTCATGGCGACATGTCCCTCGCTACCGGCGATGATGCGCGACAGTTCGGTCAAGGCGCGGGCGGGAATGATGATTTCGACAGGGTCTTTGACGGGCGTCGTCAGCTGAATGCTGCGCTGCGCCAATCGGAAGCCGTCTGCCGACGCCAACGTGCATTGGTTGTCGCGCAGGCGTACCAGTACGCCCGTCAACACCGGTCGTGAATCGTCGGTGGCAGCGGCAAACGCAATTTGGTCGATGGCTTCGCGCAGGATTTCGCAGGCGAACACGGCAATTGGCTCGCGCTCGTCGAGGGTCGGCAATGCTGGGAATTCCTCGGCGTCGATGCCGTTGATGTTGTTTTCGTAGCGGGCACAAGTGACTTTGACGCTCTGTGACGTCGTATCCAACTCGAGCACGATGCGGTCGTTGGGGAGACTGCCCACCAAATCGCTCATCAACTTGGCTGGGATGGTGACAGCACCTTCACGGTCGATCTTGGAGCCAATCCAGCAGGTAATCCCCAGCTCGAGATTGGTGGCAGCCAACTTGAGGCGACCATTGTCCGTCGCCAACAAGATATTGGAAAGGACAGGCAAGGTGCTTTTGCCGGCGACAGCATGCCCGACTATCGAAAGACCACGTTTGAGATTCTCTTGCAGACAGGTGAGCTTCATATGTCAGCTCCTTATGAAGGACAAACAATATGTTTCATTATACCATGTGCGACCGTACCCCACACAGCGCGTATATACGCATATCCCGGCGTTTGCCGGCTGATGTAGACGATATACAATACGCATAGTGCAGTCGCACGCATGTGGTATACGGATGGAGTCTCCGATGCAACGTTTTACCAATAAAGTCGCCTTGATTAGTGGTGCCACCAGCGGCATTGGTCGTGTGACGGCCCAACGTATGCTCGCCGAAGGTGCGTCCGTCGTTTTTTGTGGATTTGCTAGTGATGCGGTGGATGCACTATGCACGCAGTTTCCCCAACATGCCCACTACATCGACGTGGATCTGCGTGATGCCACGGCCTGCACCCAGTTTGTGGATGCCGCACTGACGCGCTTTGGTCAGATTGACATCATCATCAATAATGCGGCATCAGTGGCACGAAGTACGCTCGAATCCACTGATGCACAGTTTTTTGACGACATGATGGCGCTCAACGTGCGTGCCCCCATGCTTATCATGCGCCATGCGCTGCCCCACTTGCGTGCCAATCCCCGCGGTGCCGTGGTGCTCAACATCGGCTCGTTGAATTCCTATGTGGGTGCGCCGAATCTGCTGGCGTATGCTACCAGCAAGGGCGCATTGGTCACCATGTCGCGTAATTTGGCGGCTGCCCATCGTGCCGAAGGCATCCGCGTGCAAGTCCTTAATGTGGGCTGGACGCATAGTGATGGTGAACACCAGTTGCAAATTCGCATGGGGAATGGCGAAGATTGGGCGGTGCGTGCTGGTAAAACGCGCCCAACTGGCAAACTCCTCGACCCCCACGATATTGCCAATGCGATTCTCTTTTTTGCGAGTGATGAGGCTGCGGCGTTTTCTGGCGCCGTGATAGACCTCGAACAGATGCCGATTCGGTAGAAAGGTCCGATAACAGATGCCGACTTCATCACGTACCAATGCAGGGGTGACCCGCACACTGCGTGCCGCACTCAAAATCGGTGAAGACTATGTGACCATCGAAGAAAGCATTACGCTGGCCAGCGATGCCAGTGATGCCGACATCCAGGCGGCAGTTGCACTCGGCTGGCGTATCTACACCCAACAACGCGAAGCCGTCGAAGCACAGATTAGCGAAATGCGTGATGCCTACGGCAGTGACCGCGAACGCCCCGTCTTGCCCTCGCAACTGCGCACCATCGACAACCTGCAACGCGTGTTGGGATGGGATGCCGCACACTTGGCCAACTTTTTGGCCGAACGACGCCTCGACATCACGCAGCTGACCCGCCGCCAAGCCTCGGCTATCATCGAACAGTTGCGCAAATTGTTTGACGATCAACAGCGCGATGAAGGCCCCATCAACAAGGGACAGTACGACACGTTGCAACGCATGGCTAGCGCCGCAAATATCGACATCGATGCGGCGATTCAACAGCACCTCGCCATCGATGTGCCACTTGCAGAGTTGACCTACGGTGAAGCCGCACAACTCTTGAATGCGCTCAAGACTGAACGCCCGCGCCCACCTCGCAAAAATTGACCGTACCTTTTTGCGCGGGATGTGCGGTGTAGGAGTGTCTTTCTGATGAATGAAAGACGTCACCATCAACCGCAGAGGAGGTATGAGATGCGTTCAGTACGTGGCACACTCAATCGGATCGAAATGATCGGCTGGCTGGGACAGAATCCGGAAATCAAGGCAGTTGGCAAAGATGGCAAGGTGTGCACATTCAGTGTCGGCACCAAGCGCGTGGCCGGGCGGGCCGGCGGTGAACCGCAGTACGAGACGGAATGGGTGAATGTGGAGGCATGGGACCGTCTGGCCGAACGCTGCGACAAGGCGTTGCGCCAAGGTAGCCGCGTGTTGGTCACTGGTTCGGTCATTACCCGCTCGTGGGAAGACAAAGAGTCCGGCAAGCGCATGTATCGCACTTCCGTGCGTGCCAGCGACTGCATCTTTTTGTCGGCGCATGATGCAGACGACAGCGATGAGGGCGATGAAACCGACGCCTAGTGAGCACCGTCCACGACACGTCCCCCCACCACAGTAATGCGGCGGGGGGACGTGTCTTTCGTCTACTGCAGGCCGAGTTTTTTGTCGAGTCTGCGTTCGCTGTCGAGGCGCTCGAGTTCGTAGTTGTTGAGGTCGACAAACTGCATGGCAGCGACTAATTCGGGATGAACCGCATGAATGGCATGATAGATTTGTTGAGCGACGGCGCGATAGGTGGGATGCCCCTGTGGGCTCGAGCGCAGTTCACACAAATGGTAGGCTTCACGCAGGTTGAGTGTCACACTCCAGCGCATCAAACAAGCCATTGGCACCGCATATTGACTGGCTTCACCAACGTCTGCACGGCATTGCCGCACAAAGTCACTGGCACGTTCGATGGCCGCACAGTAGGCGCCATCCAGTCCAGCATCACGCAGCTCGGCTGGCACCATGTAGCCCAAATCAACACCAAAGGGCTGGCGAGTCTGTGTGAGCATGCGATGGCGCTGTAGGTCGCGATACGCCCCAATGTCCGCAATAATATCGAAGGTGTAGTGCGTCTCTTCGTAGGCACGCCCCGGCTTGTGGAAGCGCACACTGCGTTCTCCGGCAGCCAGTGCAATTATCTGGACAACCTCGGCATGCGACAAGGTGCGTACATGTGCCACCACATCTGCAAGGGCCTGTGTGGTATGTGGATAGAGTGCCGCACTCGCCACCCTGATGAGTGCGTCTTCGTCATAGGCGGTCAGCGTCACGTGTGGGGTTGCCTGTTGGGCTGGTGGCGTTGTGAGGCTGCGCGCCGCACCAGCGAGTCCATGGCGGATGCCGGCCATGTAGGTACGCATGGCCGTGCCACGTGGTGTTTTGGCACGTTTCACAAACGACGGAATCAGCTGGTCGAGGGCCTGTTGTAAGTGGTCGCTGACCTGCTGCATTTCGGCGAGATCGTGTGATCCCAATCGCGTAATCAGGTATTCAAAGGCGCGGCCGTTGGCAAATACTCCCACATTGGTGCGTGTGGCCATTGGGAGCAAGCCGCGGAGCAGGTCAAAGGCTTTGGCGCGTGTTGCCGAGTTGTAGGCCCGCTCACTCGTTTGGGCATCGCGCGGGGTCCGCGTGCGCACCCAGGCAATGGTCGGCTCGAGGAGTTGTACGTAGGTATCAAACAGCCCGTCCATGGCGGCTTCGTAGGCGGCTGCCCAGCGCGATTGCATGATGTGTTGCTCGCGCACGTAGCGGTATTGACCGTTGACTTTTTGGCTGAAATTCACGTAGCGGGTTGATTTTTCTAGCGGACTAACCCCGATGCGGGCATCTTCGATGAGTTTGGCTGCCACGTTGCTGATTTCTTCGCAGGCCACGTGCGCCCCACCAAGTTCGGCCACCGAGTCATCCCCATACCCCACCAACACGCGATCATAGAAGGCTTCGGCTTGACCGACTGCTACCAGTTGATCCATGCCTGCCGATTGGGCATTGGTGACAAGTGCCGTAAAGCCGGATTCGGGGAGATTGATGAATTCGTCGAGTAAAATGCGGCGGATGCTTTTTTCGCTGCGGCTATAGCGCGAAAAAAGCGCCCCTTTGACGACTTCGGGGAGGTTGCGCAAGCCAAAGATTGGTGCGTCGAGGTCGGTGACAAATGGCGCGAGTACGGCGCGTTCTGCAGCACTAAACTCGGGTGTTGTGGGTGTCGACATCATTCCTCCTACAATATCTGGTCATCGTCAACGGCCGGATGGGGAATAATCAAGAGTTGATTCACCGTCGGCTGGCGCACAATGGAAGTCGCGCCACTCGGCCACTGAATCGTCAGCGAGTCGATGGCAGTATGCGTCCCCAACCCAAAGTGTGCCACGGGCTCCATTTGACATAAATATCCGCTGCCACAATCAATGACGTGAGCCACCTTTTTGCCGGCATAGGCAATGGTGACCAGCGCGCCGCGGGCAGGTGCACCGGACCGTGTGAGTGGGCGGACGCGCAGCCAGTGATTCGTGTTGGCTGGCACATGATAAAAACTCAACGGCTGTGGTGCAGTTTCGCCGTGGGCAATTAATAATTCGAGGCGACCATCACCATCGATGTCGGCAATGGCAGCACCAGTGCCCAGACCATCCACTTCCCGGGCATCGCCGATATCGAGTTCGACCCAGTTGCCGTTGCGCCGCCCAAACAGGCGATTCTCACCGCCCAGGTTATTAAAAAAGATTTCTGGATTGCCGTCATTATCGAAATCTGCGGCAATCACGGTACGTACCTGACTCGGTGTGGCCATGGCGTGTGGGGCGTAATCAAAAAACGGGGTATCTGGAGTACGCACCCAGAGTCGGTGTGGGCCCTCCCAGTTGCCGTAGACCATATCGAGTTCGCCATCGTCGTTGGCATCAAAGAGTGCAACGCCCCGCCCATGCTGGTAGCGATCACTCACTCCCATCGAGGCAGCTACATCGCGGTATGTGCCATCGCCATTGTTGCGGAAGAGCAGATTTGCGCCACGTTCGTTGATGACGACGACATCCGTGTCGTTGCCAAAGAGTGGTGCTGCAGTGATGGCGCGTCCACCCGTGGCGTAGTTGACCCCCACGGCACGAGCATTCTCGCAGAGTTGCCACTGTGCATCGAGTTCGTAGACGCGCATCATGGCACCATAATTCGCCACAAAAAAGGAATAGCGACCGTTGCCAGTGCGGTCCACTGCAGCCACCGATCGTCCCGCATTACGATTGGCGATGAGTTGTGTTTCGGGTTGGTCAAATAAATCGACGCGCTGCCCACCATGCAAGGCGAACAAGCGGTCACTCGGTTGCTTGGCACCGGCAAAGGTGTCGTTGTTGATGATGTAGATTTCTTCGATACCGTCACCATCAATGTCGCCGGCAGCTACACCAATAGCATGGCGCTGTTGGTCGGCCATGATGGTATCTGCGGTGTCGAGCAAGCCACGACCATTCCATTTGAGGGCCAGATTGGCGTAGCCAAATCCGGTCACCACAAACTCGAATTGCCCGTCACCATCAATATCGCAGACGGCCACGCCGTAGCTGAGGCGGTCGTCATTATGAAAGAGCAAATCCTGCCGCGCGATGAACATGCATTCCCCCCATTACAACACTCCAGTGTAGCACGAATTGAGACGGTTTCATGCACTGCCGTCATCGATCATGCTACCGGACCGGCGTGGATGCGATTACGCCGTATCAATCAGTTGATGGGCATATAGTTTGGCATAGACGCCGCGTTGACTGATAAGTTGGTCGTGGGTGCCGTCTTCGACGATTAATCCTTGTTGCACGACCAAAATTCTGTCGGCACTGCGAACCGTGGCGAGACGATGTGCAATGATGATGCTGGTACGCCCCTTGAAGAGGCGTTCGAGTGCTTCTTGGACGAGGGATTCGGTGGTGGTATCGATGCTACTGGTGGCTTCGTCGAGAATCAAGATGCCATGCGGCTGCAAGGCAATTGCCCGCGCCAACGCCAAGAGTTGTCGTTCGCCAGCTGACAAGTTGGCACCGCTGGCGGTGACCGGTGCCGCATATGTACTCGGCAAGCGTTCGATGAATGGTGCCGCATTGGCGGTTTGGGCCGCATCTTGTATCGTCTGTGTCGAAATCGTGTCGCGATAGAGGCGCACATTAAACGCAATATCACCCATGAATGTCACCGGATCCTGTGGAATCACCGACACCAAGCTACGCAGTGCAATTGGATCGAGCTGGCGGATATCGACACCATCCAGCAAAATGCGCCCTTGTTGCGGGTCGTACCAGCGTGCGAGTAAGCCAATCAAACTCGACTTGCCTGCCCCCGTCGGCCCCACAATTGCCACCCGTTGACCGGCTGGAATATGCAGCGAAATACCACGAAGCACGGGTTGGTCGGCAACGTATTGGAAGTGGACATCCTCGAGGCGCACATCACCACGGAATGGGGTGACCGGTGCCACCGGAGTTGCCGGGGCCTGGATGCGTGACTCTTCTTCGAGGGTGCGTTGGATGCGATCTGCGGCACCAAAGGCGATTTGTACAGCATTGTATTGCTCTGATAACCGGAGCACCGGCTGGAATGCACGATCCGCATACTGAATAAATGCCACCAGCATGCCGAGCGTCGCCCAACCTGCGAGCACACCCTGCCCTCCCCCGTACAACAATAATGCGAGTCCGATGGCTGAGAGGTATTCTTGGACCATCAAAAAGAGCGCACTATGGCGCCGGAGTACAATCAGCGCATTACGATATCCGTTGTTGAGCGCGTCAAAACGCCCCAAGCTAGCTGCCTGTGCGCCAAATACCTGCAATACGGGTATACCTTGGAGTTGTTCATTGAGGTAGGCACTGACTTTGGCGAGCGCCGTGCGCTCCCCCGTGGACGAGTTGCGTACCCGTGCCGAAAAGTATTTGGTAACCCATACCAGTGCAGGCAGCACCACAACGACCAATAGGGCGAGGCGCCAGTTGATGCTGAACATCACCACTACGGTGACAATGAGTGTGGCGGCTTCGATGATAATCGTCACTGCACTCGTCGACAACAAGGCACTTAGTGTGTCGATGTCACTGGTGAGGCGTGTGACCAAATCACCCACCGGATTGCGATGAAAAAAGGATTGATCCTGGGCCATAATGCGTTGGAATAAATCGGTCCGCAGGTCGGCAAGAGCCCGTTGGCCAGCTTGTTGGAGGAAGTAACTATAGATGTATTGAATGATAAACATCAAGATGGCGGTACCACCATACAACGCCGTAATTCCCCAGAGTTCATCTGTATTACCGTGGGCAATCGGGCCATCAATCGCCCATTGCAACAGTGCCGGCGGAACAACGTTGAGACCTGCTGAGATGCACAATAATACGATGGCAATCACAAACGGACGCCAATGGGGGCGCACTGCAGTCAACATCAATTTGAACAACACGCTGTCTGACCGTGCCTGTACCGGAGATTCGTTCATGGTTGTGTCGTGTCTTGTATATGGATATCTTTCATAGTATAAGTCAGTTTTCATCGTTGCTGTGTAGATGGTTGTGTGTGATAAAAGGTTTCTATCATACAGGTGTTATCGCACTGTAATACGCTCTGGTTACGTGGTAATCGATGAGTATGGTAGGATAATTCTGCGTACTCAGTTAAAGGGGTTTGTATGGTGAGTTCAAAGGCCGTTGCCACCCCAGCACGATACAGCATTGTCGAACAACACGATGCGGCGTTGTGGGTTGTCGACCAAGAACCTTGGCGACGTTGTTGGATGTGCGATAGCCGGAATGGGGAAAAGGGCGATATTTATTGTGGTACGTGCGGTGCGCGATTTACGCCGCGGCGTTATCGTGCGGAGTTTCACACATCTACCGATATGGGAATGTTGCTGAATTTGACGAATAATAGTACAATTACGTTAGATTTTTTGCGCCTTCCCGAATTATACGATTCGTTCCTCGTCCCTGGTGGTGTCATCTGTTTGGCGCGCCCTGTCGATAGCCAAACCATGTTGCCACTTGCGGCATACGATACGTTGTTGCTGGCGCGTGCACTCGTGCGCTCCGCACTTCAACTTGCGACTGCCGGATTTGCACTGGGGTCACTCGTTGCATCCGATGTTGTCTATCACAACGATGGTAAAGTATCACTCAGAATTGCACCGTATCTCGGTAAAAACATGGCCACGGAACTGCAGCATTTGCAGCAGTTGGTCGATCTCATCGAGCAATTCGTCGACGAGCCGCGCATCACACGCCGCTTTGATATCGCCGATGCAGATGTCAATCCACTCTTGGGAATTATTGCCGATGTCCGTGCCGAACTGATTACCACGTTTAGCACCTGTCTCGAACGCATCGATGCGGCCATCGTTCCTTTCGAGACGCGTCGTCAGTTGCATTTGCGCTGTGCGGCACTCAGTGATACGGGACGTAAACGCCAAGGCAATGAAGATAGCACCTTGGTTGTACAGATGCAGTGGCTCCGCGAAAACACGGCTTATGCCATTGGCTTAGGTGCCGTCGCCGATGGCATGGGTGGACATGCTGCTGGTGAAGTCGCAAGCGCGCTGACGGTGAGTGCAATCACCGAGCATATTGTCGGCACCAACAGTACTTTACTGGCAACGCCGTTGTTTGGTAATGATGTCGCACAAGTCGTCCAAGTCATCGATGATGCCATCCAGTACGCCAATCAACGCGTTGTCCAAGAAGCCCGCCAACTCGCCAACAACATGGGTACCACGCTGACGATGGCACTCGTACTCGGTGATATGGCGTATATTGCAAATATCGGCGATAGCCGTACCTATATCTGGCGTGACCAACAGCTGCGTCGTATCACGACTGATCATTCATTGGTGATGAAACTCGTCGAACTCGAGCACATCAACGAAGAAGAGATATACACGCATCCGCAACGCAATGGCGTGTTGCGCTCGCTCGGGACGTCAGGGGCGGTTGATGCCGATATCTACATCCAACATTTGCGTCCCGGCGACTTGTTGGTGTTGTGCAGCGATGGGTTGTGGGAAATGGTGCGAGATACCAATATCGCGACTATTTTGCGCAAAAAGGGCACGCCAGAATCATGGGCCAAAGCCCTCGTGACGGCAGCCAACGATGCGGGTGGGGATGACAACATTAGTGTGGTGTTGATTCGGTGTGAAGAATAGAAACACAGAAGTGTCGGCTTTGTGTGAGTGAGGTATGCGTATGAAGTGTCCCATGTGCGGCGAGATGAATAAATTAGAGATGCGCTTTTGCGAACATTGTGGTGCCCGTCTCGATGCGCCAACCACTGATGCATCTCCTGCAGTGCCCAGCATTGTGCCTGCGTTGACGTGTCCGCAGTGTGGTGCAGTTGTCCTCCCTGGTGAAGCGACCTGCGAAAGCTGTGGTCATATTCTGCCCACGAGCAGTGCGGTGTCGACTAGTATGCCAGCGATGACTCAAGTCAGTAGCGAATTGCAGGTGGTCGATTTGCCGGCTGAGGGATTTGCCGATACGGCCAACGATTTGAACGTGCTGCATCAACAGAATCCCACCAGTGTCTCTGGGCCCATCGAATATCGCATCGAGAGCGATGATGTGCCGGCGACACCGAGTGCCGACGTACCTGCCGTCGCCGAAGTTGTCGATGCGCCGGTGGTCATCAGCGATGACGTGCCTGTGACGTCGCATGGAACGGACGATGTCGCAGTACCAGTGGTGGAAGTTGCCGCAACACCTGCCCCTGCTCCTGTGACTGCTACAGACGTGCAAGCCATTAAACGCCGCCGTCAAGAACTCGAAGAAGAGATTGTCCGACAACGCAATATTGTCAAACAACTCGATCAAATGCACCGCGCCTTCCGTGAAGTTACGCCTCAAGCCGTCTTGATGGGCATCACCGAAGCCAGTGAAAAACTGCAAGTGGCCCAGACCGAGCTCGATAGCCTGCCGGTGCTCCCCGAAGTAGATCCTGCGGTGATTGAGCGCTTGCAACGCGACTTGGCCCGCCAACTTGAAATTATCGAGCAGTTTGAACAACTGCAACATACATTTGCGTCAGCCACACCGCGTGCCGTGTTGCAAGGCATCATCGATGCGCGTCAAACAGAAGAACAGATCCGCAACGAACTCAAGAGCTTGGGTGTCGATACACTCTTGCCACGCCCGCCGGCCAATCAGCCCAGCGAAAGTGCACCTCCGGTGGTAGTACCACCACCGCCACCGGCTGCAGTGGTGCCAGTAGCACCCGTCAGTGTGCTCCCACCTGCGGCAGCCATGGTACCCACAACGGATGCCAATGCAGTGGTCGCACCACGCGACGCCGTGGTCAATCCGGTCGTCAATCCGGTGGCGCCAGCGGCACGTCTACAACTCGAAACAGGCACGATTGTGCCGTTGCCCACCGGGCGCCGCGAGATCATCATTGGTCGCGATGATCCCATTAGCGGTGTGCATCCAGAAATCGACTTGACCCCTTACGGTGCAGAAAGTGGTGGCGTGAGCCGCCGCCATGTGCGCTTGACCATGGTCGATGGGCAGTGGATGATTACCGACCTGCAATCCACCAATCATACGCGCGTCAACGGTGTGCGCATCGATCCCGGTGTCCCCACGTTGCTCCCCGATAGTGCGCAGGTGGTGTTGGGTCGCATCGGATTCATCTTCCGAAGCTCGTAATCCCAATGACGAGTGCACTTTTTGATGGTCTCAATGAATCGCAACGCCGGGCTGTCGAACTTGTCGACGGCCCGGTCCTCGCGTTAGCTGGGCCGGGCAGCGGTAAAACCCGCGTGTTGACGCACCGCATCGCATATATGATTCTGCAGAAAAATATCCCACCGTCGCAGATTTTGGCCGTCACATTCACCAACAAAGCCGCCCGCGAAATGCGCGAGCGCATGGTGCACTTGCTGGGTGCTGAAACCGCCGCACATGTTGATATTGGCACCTTTCATAGCCTGGCTGCACGCTGGCTACGCCGTGATGGCCGCCTTGTCGGATTGGCCGATAGCTGGGTGATTTATGACGACGATGATCAACAACGCCTCATCAAACGCATCATCAAAGAATTACATCTGCCGGAACGGAATTTCCCGCCACGCGCTCTTTTGTCGGCCATTTCTGATGCCAAAAACAACCTGCATAGTGCACAAACATACGCCAACGCTGCACGTTCACCCGAACAACGCATCATGGCAAATGCCTTTGCACGCTACGAAGCCTTACTGGCCCAATCAAATGCCGTCGACTTTGATGATTTGTTGATCCGCACCATTGCCTTGTTGCACAGTACCGCCATTGCCCGCTTTCATGCCCGCTATCACTATATTTTGGTCGATGAATATCAAGACACCAATCGTGCACAGTACGAGATTGTCAAACAGCTCGCCCGTGGTAATGGCAATCTGTTTGTGGTTGGTGACGACGATCAAGCTATCTATGGCTGGCGTGGTGCTGATGTGCGCAACATCCGTCGCTTTGACCACGACTTTCCCAATGCGCAGGTCATCATCTTGGCAGAAAACTATCGCAGTACTGCGGCCATTTTGCAGGTCGCCCAAGCCCTCATTGATGGAGCCAGCGAACGCACTCATCGCAAAGAACTCAAAGCAACACAAGCCGGCGGCGACCCGGTGGCATGGCAAGAGTATGCCGACCAAAACGACGAGGCGCAGCGTGTCTGCGATGCCATCGAGCGCCTCGTGCGCAGTGGCCGCGCACGCTATCAAGATTGTGCCATCATGTACCGCACCAACGCACAGAGTCGTCCCTTCGAAGAAGCTCTGGGACGACGGCAAATTCCCTATGTGCTTGTCGGTGGCATGCGCTTCTACGAACGGCGCGAAATCAAAGACATGCTGGCATGGCTGCGCGTGGTCGCCAATCCCCACGACGATGTATCACTGCTGCGGGCGATTAACTTCCCGGCTGGTGGTATCGGCGACTCCAGCCAAGAGCATGTCACTGCCTGGGCGACTGCACAGCAATGTTCGTGGTATACGGCACTGTGTGCTGCCGCTCGCGATCCCAACGCCATCCCCGCCTTGAAGGGCGCAGCCCGCCAGCGTGTACTGTTGTTTGGTGGACGACTACAACGCCTCATCGATAGTGCGCCACATCAATCGCTGGTGACCACGTTTGGCGCAATTCTCGACGAAACGCAGTTTTTTGCTGCGCTGCAACACGAACACGGCGAAACAGATGGCGAATCACGGGCTGAGAACGTCATTGAGTTGCAACGTGTGGCCGCGGAATACGACGAACTGCCCATCCCCGAACAGCTGACGCGATTCCTCGAAGAAGTGGCACTGGTGGCCGATGTGGATACGCTCAATAACGATAGCAACCATGTGGTCTGTATTACCATGCACCAATCCAAAGGCTTGGAATATGACCACGTGTTCCTAGTCGGACTCGAAGACGAGCTATTGCCGCATCGCCGCACCCATGAATCCCAGAGTGAAATCGAAGAAGAACGACGGATTTTGTATGTCGGCGTCACCCGCGCCCGCAAAACGCTATCCCTCTCACGCGCGCGCCGACGTGTGACTTTTGGGCGCTATGATGCGACAACGATTTCGCGCTTTTTGACGCCAATTGCCAGCAAACTCCTGACACAGTCTTTCCCCACTACCGGCACACCGCGCAGCAGTACCACCAATCCTGCCTACCAAGGCTGGGGCACGGCAGCGACATTCCAACGCACCACACCCAAACCACCAGCCCCCACCACGGTGCAGTGGCAGGTCGGTGACCGCGTGCGGCATCAGCGCTTTGGTGAAGGTGTGGTCCTCGAAGCGAAAGTCGTCGATGATGATGTCGAAGTTATTGTGCGCTTTGCAGACCGCGCCGTCGGCGAAAAACGCCTCATAGCCAGTTTTGCCAGACTCGAACGCATCGCTCCGCCAGAGTGAGTGTTAGTCGATTCCCCATTGTTTGCGTTGGGCATCGAGTTGTGCACGGTTGGCCACTTTCTTGAATTTGGCGTTGGATACGCCATGTACACGCTGTTGACACGCAGCCCAGGTGGCGTGGCGTGCGAACTCTTTATTGACATAACTGATATAGCACGGAAACTCAGCGTGTGAAGTCGTTGTTGCAGTACTCGTAGGTGTGGCAGGTGACCGGAGCGGCATCCCTGATTGTGATCCCGCATGGTGTTGTGCGAGCGTATTTGCGCGTTCGTTGAGGGGATGCCCAGCGTGCCCTTTGACATGACGCCATGTCACGCGGGGCGAATTGAGTTGGATGAGGGCTTCCCAGAGATCGCGATTTTCTACGGGGGTTTTGTCGCGCGTTTGCCAGTTGTTGCGTTGCCAGCCATGCACCCATTTGGTGATGCCGTTGATGACATACTGACTATCGCAGAGTATGGTAATTGCGCCTTCCGCAGGTGCGTGTTGCAAGCCAGCGATGACGGCAGTCAGCTCCATCCGGTTGTTGGTGGTGTGGTCGCTCGCCCCGCTGTATTCGTGATGCGTACCGGCGACGACGACGATGGCCGCCCAGCCACCACGACCCGGGTTGCCCGAACACGCGCCATCCGTGATAATATCAATGGTATCCACGTTGCTCCTTGAGGGAATGCGGTATGTTTCGTCTTTGCTTTGTCATCCTAACATGTTTTGTCTTGGTGAGTTGCATCACTGCCGCGCAGAATGCTACCGTACCTGACCCATCCGATGCGGTGAGCTACCAGGTACTGAGTAGCTCCAATCTCCCTGCGGTCATGGATGCCTACGAACTCAACATGTATGCGATGTTGCGTGCCAAAGGCTATCGCATTACCAGTGATGTCGCATATGTGCGCGTGTTGCGCCCGTTGTCGGATGTGGCGAGTGCCTACGATCAAGCGGCAATTGCCAATGGCTGGTCGATTGATACATCATTGCCTGCCCGTGAGCAACGCATTTTGCGCACCTATCGCCAAGGCACCGAGTTATTGATTATCACCATGTTCGCCGAAACAAATAGTCGTGATGGTGTGGTGGTGATGCGCCTGACGGCTGACCGCTAAGTTGGTATAATAAGGACGGATTTATACGTGTGCTTGAGGAACATCATGAAGCATCTGTGGCGATTGGGATTGTTGGTGTTGGGGGTGGCATTCTTGGCCGCATGTGGTGGCAGTGCACCTGTTATTCCTACGCCACACAACAAAGTTGACGGCGCACAAATCAGCGATGCTGCCTTGCAGGCTGTCATTGCTGGCTGGCAAAAAGACGCCAAGGAAGGTTTGGTCGTCGGGATGGTCAAAGCCGAAACCATTGTCGAAGAGCCATATCAGAGCAGTGCCTCACTGAATGATATTGCCGATTACTACAACAAAGAACTGGGCACCAATGGCTGGACGTATCGCCAGCGCACCCCTGGCCTACAAGATGGCTTCTTTCTCGGCGCCTACGAACACGGCAACATGTCATTGGTGCTTGCTGCCATCGACTTGACCAAATTCTCGGGTACCGGGACCTACGTCTACGTCGTGCACGGCACCAAATAGTCACCACGGTTGACACAATCACACCCCCCGTCGCGCATCAGCGCGACGGGGGGTGTCGTGTATAGACGGTATGAATTACTGCGCCATGGCCAGCACAGACCCGACGCTGCCAGGCATGATGCCAACGGCCACAATGGCGATTGCCACAATGGCTACGGCAATCAGTGTGCTGACGGGGATACGCGCTGGTTTGACATCGCTATGCCCACTGAACATCTGGATCATGCAGCGCACGTAGAAAAACGCACCGATGGCGGATGCTACTGCTGCTGCAATTGCCACCCAGGCGATGCCGTTTTGCCAGGCTGTACTGATGACCAAAAACTTGGCAAAAAAGCCTGCGGTCGGTGGTACACCGGCCAACGACAACAACGCAAGCGCCATCACCGCACTGAGCCCCGGATTGCGTTGCCACAATCCCCCCAGGTTGCCGATGGTCAAATCATCGTCGCTGTCTTCGAGAATCATCAACACCGCAAAGGCCGCCAAGTTGGTAATTGTGTATGCAGTCAGATAAAAAATCGCTGCATCGATGCTGTCTTTTGTCCCATTGAGAATGGCCATCATCACAAACCCTGCATGGCTAATGCTGGAGTAGGCCAACATGCGTTTGAGACTCTTTTGGCTAATGGCGACAATGCTGCCCACCAGCATGGTGGCAATGCTCACGCCCATCAGCACCGGACGCATGATGATGAGTTCGTTGCCTAGTACCTGTAGGATGCTGATAATTGCCACAAACCCGGCCACTTTGCTCCCCACCGACATATAGGCGGTGATGGGGGTGGGTGCGCCTTGGTAGACGTCTGGTGTCCACATGTGGAACGGTACCAACGAGACCTTGTAGCCAAACCCGACCAACATCATGCTGACACCCACCCAGAAATAGCCACGTTCAATGCCGTTTTGTGGGATTGACTTGGCAATCTGGTCGAGCATCAACGTGCCTGTAGCACCGAACGTCAAGGCGATCCCAAAGACCAAGAAGCCGGCACCAAAGGCACCGACAATCAGGTATTTGAGCCCAGCTTCTTCGGATGCGATATTGGGGAAGGCGATAGCAGTCAGCACATACAATGCGATGGAAAGCAATTCCAACCCCAAGAAGAGGGTGGCCAAGCTCGTCCCTTGAGTGAGCAGGAGCATGCCACCAGTTGCCAACAACATGAGCACGTAGGTCTCACTCCGCTCGATGCCGTGTTTGGGCAGGGCATCGCTCGCAAGCAAGATGCTGATGGCGGTTGCGGCCAGGATGACCGTGTTGACGGCGTGTGACACCGGGCCAAAGCTAATCATCGCTGAGAGTGTTGTGCCGGTGGTGGCGTAGCTGCCTGCCACCAATGCAGCCAAGGTAATCGCGAGTGCGAGCAATGCGGTTACTCGTTTGCGTCCAGCAGGAATAAACAAATCGACGAGCAAGAGCACTGTCGCCCCTGCCAAGACGATTACCAGCTGGAGAATTACCATGAAGTCAATACTTGGAAACGCCATATTGTTCTGCTCCACTCCATCCACGACCGCGCGTCGTGTGCTTTATGGCTGGCTGATGCCACCCACCAATGCGGAAATACTTGGTTGCATGACGTTCAATACCAGTTGCGGATACAACCCCACAACCAGCATTGCGAGTACCAATACCGCCAATACCGCTAATTCACTCTTGCTGGCTTCTGCAACGGGAGAGGTCGTCGATACGGCCCCCATGAATACGGTGCGGAACATCCGGAGCAGATATGCGGCCGACACGATAATGCCCAGCACCGCCACACTGATGTAGCCGAAGCCCAGGTGTGGCGCAATCCACGCACCCTGCAACGACAAGAATTCACCGATAAAGCCGTTGAGCCCAGGCACGCCAATTGACGCAAATACTGCGACCAGTGCCAATGTCCCAAAGCGTGGCGCACTTGCCCAGACACCGCTGAAGTGATCCGGATTGCGCCCGCCAGCATTTCGTGCCAGGATGCCCACAATCAGGAACAACGCACCAGTGGTAAGTCCACTGTTGATCATCGTCAAGAGTGCCCCGCTGATGCCTTCCACCGTCTGCGAAAAGATACCCAGAATGACAAAGCCCAAGTGACTGATGGTGGCGTACGACAGCAACACTTTCATGTCGCGCTGACCAAAGGCCACAATGCCACCGTACACGATGCTAATCACCGCCAAGATGCCGATGGCGGGCGCAGCCCAACTCACCGATTCTGGGAAGAAAGGCAGTACGAAACGAATAAACCCGAATGCGCCGACTTTGAGGAGCAACCCGGCAATGTCTACCGCACCATGATCCGGTGTGGCTGCTTGTGCTTGAGGCATCCAGGTGTGGAACGGCCAGATGGGCGTTTTGATGGCGAATGCCAGTGCAAATCCAGCAAAGAGTAGATGTGCGACTTGTTCGTCGATGACGACTGCCCCACTGTTAAGCGCCCCTGCCAGTGCCACACTATCAAATGACCACACACCCGTCTGTTGCCATGACAAAATCACAATCCCTGCGATGCTCACCAACAAGAAAATGGAACCCACGAACGGGTACACAAAGAACTTGATGGCTGCTGCTTTGCGCTCACCGACACCATACATGGCAATCAGAATTGCCGTGGGAATCAGTGTCAACTCAAAGAAAACGTAGAAGAGCAACAAGTCGATGGAAACAAATGCACCAATGGTGCTGGCTGATACCAACAACAACAATGCATAGAATCCTTGCTGATTGTCACCCTTTTGCGTGCGTGCCGCGAAGATGGCAAGTGGTGTCAACAATGCGGCAATTACGACCATCCACACGTTGATGCCATCCAAACCAACAGCGTACTTCAGCCCAATCTGTGGGAACCATGCCATGCTATCAACGAGCTGGTACCCTGCGACTGGTGTCAAACTCACTAGGCCAACAACTGCCAATACGACGTTGGCGATGGCCGCGATGCTGGCGATACCACGTTGCATGGCGAGGGATTGGCGTGGCATCAACCACACGAGCAACCCGGCCACAAATGGCACCGCAATCAGCAATGTTACGAGAGGAAAACCTAACTGGTTCACGAACACCCCACACCCGAGTGTAGCATGTCTGCCACAGCCCGACTACGCGCCGATTACTACGTACCCGACGATGATGACGACGCCGATCAAAAAGACTAAGGCATAGGTGCGCACATTGCCGTTTTGTGCTCGTGCTGCCACCTGTGAAACGCGCCCAATCAACCCTGCACTACCTTCGACCAAAATGCCATCGATGGCTTGGCGGTCAAATACTTCGGACAAGAACTGTGAGAAGGTGCGATACGGACGGACAATCAAGCGCTGATAGACATAGTCCAATCCCCAGCCCATCTCGAAGCCCTTCCAGATGTCGCCCAAATAGTAGTGTGCTGGGTCTTCTTCATCGGGCTTGATTTGGGCAACCAATGCACCACTGTACAGCCGATACCCGACATACCCCGAAACCCCAGCGAATACCACGACGATTGCCGCAAAGATGCCTTTGCTCAATGTGAACAATTCCTCGGGCTGGTTCAATACGGGGAACAACCAGTCACTCAACCAGTGCACGCCGGGCAGATTCATGATACCGCCCAACACGCTGGCAACAGCCAGGATGTAGAGTGGCCACTTCATCGTCCCCAAGTCCTCATGGGGGTGTGCGTCATGGTCGCGTGTGCTGCCGGCAAAGGTCAGTGCTACTTGGCGACCCATGTAGAAGGCGGTCAACCAGGATGTCAGCACGAGAATGACAGTAACGTTGATGTTTTGTGCCCCATACCAGGCATGGACCAGGATTTCGTCCTTACTCCAGAAGCCGGCAAGCGGGAAGATACCAGCCAGTGCCAGCGCCCCAATCATGTAGACGCGATAGACGGTCGGCATGTGCTTGCGCAAGCCGCCCATGCGACGCATGTCTTGCACTTCGTGCATACCATGGATGACTGCACCACTCCCCAAGAAGAGCAACGCCTTGAACAAGCCGTGCGTGAGGAGGTGGAAAATTGCTGCCGTGTAGGCGCCCATGCCTGCTGCCGCCACCATGAATCCTAGCTGTGACACAGTGGAATAGGCCAAGACGCGTTTGATATCGAACTGCGTTAGTGCTGCAGTAGCGCCAATCAGCGCCGTCACCGCACCCACAACTGTGACTACTGCAGCCGCATCTGGTGCCAGATCAAATGCAGCATGGGTGCGTACGATCAGGTACACACCGGCCGTCACCATGGTGGCTGCGTGAATCAAGGCCGACACAGGTGTCGGACCCGCCATGGCATCGGGTAGCCATGTGTAAAGTGGCAACTGTGCTGATTTACCAGCCACACCGAGAATCATCAACATGGCAATGCCACTGACCAGCCCGATTTTGCCAAAAATCCCCAGATTGACGGTAATGAAAGATGCATCTGTAAGGCGGCTAATGAATCCCGACGTGCCGTCAACACCGAAGAACGACAGCGTGCCGAAGTTGGAAACAATCGCCATCATCGCCAGGAGCAACCCGGCATCGCCGACACGGTTGGCTACGAATGCTTTGACCGATGCTTCGCTGGGGACAATCCCCGGGGCCACGTTGTCGCGCTCGAAGTAATGCCCAATCAGCAAGAACGAGCAGAGACCGACCCCTTCCCAGCCCAGAAAGAGCAGGAAGAGATTGTCAGCCATCACGAGTACCAACATGGCAAAGACGAACAGATTGAGATAGGCAAAATAGCGATGTGGTCGACTATCGCCGTGCATGTAGCTGATTGAGTAGATGTGAATGAGTGCGCCAACACCGGTGATGAGCAACGCCATCACAGATGTGAGTGGATCAAACCAGAACCCAATCGATACATTGACTTTGCCAACTGCTAGCCATTCCCACAGCTGCACACTGAAAAAGCGCGCTTCTTCGGGCAATGCGGCGAGATTGGCAACCGCTACGAGTGTCAGGACAAACGATGCCACAATGCTGAGACTGGCTACTGCGCCGTTGGCACGTTCGCCACGGACAAACAGGATGTTCAGCAAGAATCCGGCGAGCGGGAGCGCCGGTATTAGGGCGATGAACCAAGCAATTTGCGTCATGAGCTGCTCTGCATTCGTTAGCCGTATTTGCTACGGTTGACGGACACTTATCCCTTCAACGTTGTCATACTGTCGATGTTGGTGGTCTGCTTGCGCATGAAAATCATCACCAACAACGCCAACCCCACGGCCACCTCGGCCGCAGCAATGGTAATCACGAAAAAGACCATAATCTGCGCATCAAGTGACTTCCATTGATTCGCAAAGGTCACCAATGCCAAGTTGGCAGAGTTGAGCATCAACTCGACCGACATAAACACCATCAACGCGCTCCGGCGCATCAGCACCCCACACACACCGATGACAAACAAGAGTGCGCTCAAGCCGATATAGAAAATCGTTGGTAACACGGCGCATCTCCTCTCTAGCTACGGCGTTGGTGCAGCACAACGACGCCAATGAGCGCCGTCAGCAACACAAACGAGGCAATTTCAAACGGCAATAGATAGGTTGTAAACAGCGCCCGAGCGATGTCGGTTGGCGATGCAAAGACATTCGCATTCCCGACCCGTGCCACTGTTTCCTGCGGTTGCCGGACCAGCACGTAAATCACTTCGCCAATCAACAACGCGGCCATCACCAGGGCTGTCGGTGTCTGCCAACGAATCGGATTCTTTTCGTCCTCATCGCGTTCGGCTCCGAGCAACATCACCACAAACAAGAAGAGTACGATGATGGCGCCGGCGTAGACAATCAACTGCACGGCGAACAAAAACGGTGCCTGCAACAACAAGTACAACACCGCAATTGCGCCAAAGTTCATCAGCAAAAACAACGCGCTATGCACCGCATTTCGGCTTGTCAACATGGCGACTGCCCCAATGACGGCAATCAATGCTGTGATAGAAAAAATCACCAAATCCATGCATGCCCCCTACAGATCAATCTGTGCCGGCGGGCTGGGCCGTCGGTTGAGTTGTTGCAACACCGGTGGAACGTCGCCATGCCCCTGGTCTGCAGGCACAAGCAACATCGACTTGTCGTAGATCGACGCCTTACGGTCGTAGAACGACAACTCGTACTGATGCTCGAGTACAATCGCATTGGTGGGACATGCGTCTTCGCAGTATCCACAGAAAATACAGCGCAACATGTTGATTTCATAGCGCGCCGCATAGCGTTCACCGGGTGAATTCGGCGATGCTGGATTGTTTTCTGCGGGAATGACCAAAATTGCATCTGACGGACAGGCGGCCGCACACAGCGAACACCCGATACAGCGTTCCATCCCGTTCCCAAAGCGGCGTAACTGGTGGCGCCCACGGAAGCGCTCACGGACAGGCCGCTTGACTTCTGGGTATTCGACCGTTACTGGTTTCTTGAAGAGATACTTGAACGTCGTGCTCAAGCCTTTGATCAGTGCGCCTAGCATGCGATCCTCTCTAGTTGCCAGCCTGCGAACGTACCAGCGTGACGCCACGCTTGGCATGTTTGGGGGCTGCAAGCACTGTGGTTAGCACAATGATAACGAGACCAATTCCACCCATCACCCAGGCAATCATGCCGTTCCCTTCCGGGAAGATGACACCAAAGACAGCAGTGATGATGACATTCAACAACGCAAGTGGCATCAAAATCACCCAGCCGAGGTTCATCAGTTGGTCGTAGCGCACCCGTGGGACTGACGCACGAATCCAGACCGACAAGAATGACAACGCCGTGGTCTTGAGCAAGAAGGTACCCAGTGACAATAATCCGAGTACCGCATTGCCAGCGGTTGCCCCGTAGTTGGCGGCCACGAATGCACCTGCTTCGTTAATCCCTGGCAAATTGCCACCCCCCAAGAAGAGCGTTACCGCAATGGCGTTCATGGCGATGAGTTTGATGTATTCCGACATAAAGAAGAGGGCAAACTTCATCGAACCGTATTCGGTGTTGTAGCCACCCACCAACTCTTGCTCGGCTTCAACCAAGTCGAATGGTGAACGAACGACTTCGGCCGTGCTCGCTACCAAAAAGATGATGAAGCCCAAGAATTGTGGCACGATGTTCCAAATTCCTTGCTGGGCAGTCACGATTTCTTCGGTGCGGAGTGAGCCACTCTGCATGACGACGGCCAAAATACTCAATCCAAGTGCGAGTTCATACGAAATTACTTGAGCTGATGCACGCACGCCGCCAAGCATTGAATACTTATTGTTGGATGCCCAACCAGCAATGGCAATCCCGTAGACGCCAATGGAGGTGACAGCCAACAAGTAGAGGACACCGACATCGATGGGTGCGTAGTGCAACCAGTTGATGGGCGTCCCATCCGAGAAGGTCAACCCACTCGGCCAATTCCCCAACGGGATTGCCACCCAGATAATCAAGGCGGGAATCACGGCAAAGCCAGGAGCCATCAAATAGACCCAGCGATCGGCCAGCGCAGGAATCACGTCTTCTTTGAAAAAGAGCTTGACGGCATCAGCAGCAGGCTGTAGAAAGCCACCAAACAACTTCTTGCCACCAGGCAACGGGATATACCCGGCGCGGTTGGGCCCGACGCGATGCTGGAACTTGGCGAGTAGGCGCCGCTCAAAGAGCGTGAAATACGCGAAGAGCGTGGTCGCCGCAAGTGCGAGTACCAGACAGCGCACCAGCAGGATGAGTATTTCAATCCAAAAATCCATCAAGTCCTCCTCGATCCCCTGCTATTCGGCGCGGCGAACGGATACGCGCGTATAGGCACCCAAGGCCAAATTGGTCGGTGCGCCCGCCACGTCGGGGAGCAGCACTTGTCCTTCTGCGAGACCGGCATCGATCTGGGCACGTACCAAGGCACTGCCAACCGGTGACGACAGCGCAACTACATCACCAATGCCCACATTCCAGCGCTGTGCGTCAGCCACCGAGATGACTACGTGGGCGCTGACCTGACGTGAACCCAGCTTGGAATCGGTGCTCCACTCGCCACCATCATAGGTGCGGGCGGGCATTTGCATCAACATGCTGAATTCACCCTTGGGCTCGAATCCGACCAACGCGCCCAGCGACAGATGGAGCGGTGCGTTGGCATCATCGGCCACACTAGCAAGCTGTACGCCCAATCCTTCCGGATTGCTATAGGAGGTGCCGTCGTAGTAAAAGAGCTCGTCGCTCTGGCGGCCCCATGAATTCATTGTCAAATCGAGACTGGTGTAGGTCACATTTGCGAAGCGGGCATGCGTGCTGGCAATTTCGTCGGTGACATCGCTCGTCACTGCGTAATTCCATCCACTTGCCACCGCAGTGCGACCACTGCTCACAACAGCACCGGCAAGTTCGGCGACAGTTGCACAAATCTGCCAGGTGGGATACATCTCTGCCGGTGCCGCGAGTGCACTGCGGAAGCGTTGCACACGCCGTTCTGCATTGGTAATCGTGCCATCACGTTCGGCAATGGCCATCAGCGGCAGCACCACATCGGCGCGTTTGGCGGTTTCAGTCAAGAACATGGACTGTACGACCACGAAGCCGTTTTTGGCAATCGTTTCGAGTGCCTGAGCAGCGCGGTCGCTTTTGCTGGCGGGATCCATCCCCACAATGAACATGCCACGGAGCTGGCCTTGCTCGGCCTGTGCCCACATTTCGCTGGCATTGGCACCACCCTTGCCCGGGCGTACCCCCAAGGCTGCGGCACCTACACTATTTGCACCATTGGTCAGCGCAATCACGCCGTTGTTGGCTTTGCCACACTTGCCGGTAATCATGGCGGCACTAGCAATGTTTTGTGTGACACCGGTGCCGATTTGCAGGGCGGTGCGTCCGTACACGATGATGCTATTGCTGGCACTCATGTACGCATCCACAACTTTCTGCAACTGTGTAGCACTGATGCCCGCACTCGCAAGCAGACTCTCAAGCGTATGTTTGCCGAGCTGGCTGCGCAAATCATCGAGCCCGCGCAAGCGCTTGTCAAAACCGTTGCCGGCCTGCGCTTCGATGACCTGCTTGAGGAAGGCCAGCGCGAATGCTGCCTCGCCACCTTGTGCGATGCGCGTATTGCTAGTAGCCGTCTTGCCGAGCTTGGTGGGGAACGAATTCACCACGTGTACTGCACCACCACGGTTTTGGATGCCGCGCAAGCGCAACACGTACACGGGGGCTTCTTCTTCGGGATCGGCTGCCAACACAATCACGGCAGTTCCCTTGCCCAACGTCGTCAAATTGGTGCCGTTGCCGACTCCGACGTGCAGTGGTGCATCATCGATGATTGGGTCGGTGGCCAAGCCGTGGCGATGATCTACAGACTGACTGTTAAAGACATCGTTCAGCAGTTTGCGGAAGGCGTACAAATCTTCATTGGAGAGACTATCAGCAATCAATCCGCCGATGGCATTGGCGCCAGATCGTTCAGCGATGCCACCCATGTTGCTGGCGATGCGGTTCAGCGCATCTTCCCAGTTGGATTCAACCAATTTGCCGTTGTGACGAATCAGTGGCGTGGTAATGCGGTTGCCACTTTCGACGAAACGTTGCCCCATGCGCCCTTTGTCGCACAACCAAATTTCGTTGACGGCATCGTTTTCACGGGGCATGATGCGCATTACTTTGTTGAGGCGGGCATCGACCGTCAAATTACAACCAACCGCACAATGCGTACACACACTGGGCGTGCTGCGTACTTCCCACACACGTGAGCGGAAGCGGAAGTCGGCGTTGGTCAAGGCGCCCACCGGACAAATGTCTGTCGTATTGCCCGAAAACTTCGAGTCAAACCCGGGCTCCGATTTGGAGATAATCTCCCACGAGCGACCACGATTATCGAACCCAAGCACGGGATCGCCGGCCACGTCATCCTGGAAGCGCACACAGCGCGAACAGAGGATACAGCGCTCGCGGTCAAGGTAGATGACATCGCTGAGTTTGACTGGCTTCTCGAAGTGCACTTTGTCGGCATAGTTGTAGCGTGACACTTCTGGCCCCCACTGCATCGTCAAGTTCTGCAATGGGCACTCGCCACCCTTGTCACAGACTGGGCAGTCGAGTGGGTGCGACGTCAACAAAAACTCAAGTACGCCACGTTGGGCGAACTTGACTTTGTCAGTGGTTGTTTTGATGACCATGCCATCTGCGACTGGCGTGACACAGGCCGGTTGGAGCTTGTTCATCATCAGTGCCATTTGTGGCTGACCATCTGGCCCGAGCACGACCTGGCGTGTGGCTGGGTCGATACGTGGTGTCCACACCTCGACCAAACACATGCGACACATGCCGACCGGCTTGAGCTTGGGGTGATAACAAAAGACAGGAATGGCCACATCGACGGTGCGTGCTGCATCGACGATATTGGTGCCTGCAGGCACGCGTACCGACTGTCCATCAATGATTACGGTTACATCTGGCATCGTTCTCTTACTCCCGG
>CAZIKU010000025.1:0-27014 GCA_964539815.1 uncultured Klebsiella sp.
AGCGACGGTTTCCTAAACCGCAGGTCGGCCGTTCAAGTCGGCCCGGGGGCACCACCCACGAGCGTCGCTCATGCGACGCTCATTTTTTATCTGCAACAAATAATGACACAATAACGTCACAATGACGGTGCAATGATTTGGGTGTGAATGTGTATGTAGTTGTTTATCAGAGGAGTTAGTACGTACATGATGAATTCTGATGTAGTACAGTCATCCAAAGCCCTCGAATTAGTACACGGGATCCTCAATGAATCAATCAATGGGAATAAACTATTACCGGGTGCATCTACCGTGGCTGAACAATATGCCAACAGCTATGCGAATGCAGAAGACGCAGTAGATGGCTTGATTCGTTGGCAGTCTGGGTGGAACTTTACGTCGGGTTTTGTGACTGGACTTGGTGGACTGATTACACTACCGGTGACCATTCCATTGGCGTTAGCGGCTTCGTGGGTTATCCAATCACGCATGGTCGCAACGATTGCGGCATTGTATGGTCACTCACTGCATGATGAAAGAGTACGTATGGCAGTGCTGATGACGATTGCCGGTGATTCTGCCAAAGAAATAGTAAAAGAAGCGGGTATCACAGTTGGGAAAAAAATGACACAGGTGGCGATTGAACGTATCCCTGGTCAAATGATTAAAGAAATCAACAAACGCATCGGTTTCCGCATGATGACCAAAGCGGGTGAACGTGGTGCAATAAATTTGGCGAAAGCAGTGCCGGTGTTGGGTGGTGTGATTGGTGGTGCAATCGATGGGGGGATGTGTGTCGTTGTTGGGAATGCCGCCAAATACACCTTTCGCCGACCACAGACCGTGAATGTGTAATCATTTACCAACGGCTATTGAGTGTGCGATGATAGAAGATAAGAATGTTTGTAAAAGGATTGCACGTATGCAAAAACATGTACTCTGGCTGGTGAGTCTGCTCTTGGTCGCCTGTACGTTGCCCAATTCGTTGGGGCAACAACCGACCGTAGTACCGACCGAGGTGGTCGTACCAACGGCAACGGCCGCATTGCCACAAGTGACCGTCACGCCAATCAGTTGGGGCACCTGTGACGACGATGTGGTGGACAAAGAAGACCGCGACACGTACGAATGTGGCACGGTGACTGTCCCACTCGACTACAGCAAACCGGATGGCGAGACGCTCGATATTGCCGTGATTCGCATCCCGGCGACCACCACCCGTGTTGGTGCCATCCTCTTTAACCCAGGTGGTCCCGGTGGATCTGGGTTCGAGTATGTGGCACGTGGTGGCCAGAGCTACGTCAGTGGCCTTGAGCTGGACGCATTTGACTTTGTGGGGTTTGACCCACGTGGTGTCGATCGATCGGGTGGCGTACGCTGCCAAAGCGATGCCGACATGGACAAGTACATGTACCCAGATACCACGCCAGATACGCCTGCGGAAGAGGCATTTTTGACGGAGTCTGAGCAAGCCTTTGCCAAAGCCTGTAAAGCCAAGTACGGCGATGCACTGCAACACTATTCCACGGCGAATACGGCCCGCGACATGGACATGATACGTCAGGCGATGGGTGACGAAAAAATCAGCTATCTTGGTGTATCCTACGGCACCTACTTGGGTGCCATGTATGCCACGCTCTTCCCCGATTACGTGCGTGCCATGATTCTCGATTCGGCATTTGAGCCCACCGGTGATAGCGTCGAAGAGCAGTATATGACGCAGTTGCAGGGGTTTGCCTTGGCGATGAACAACTGGATTCGCTGGTGTCAGACCGAACAAGCATGTGCCTTCAAGGCGACCGATGTCGGTGCGCGCTGGGATGCCCTGTACGCCCAATATGATGCCAACCCGGTGACCGCGGCCGATGGGCGTGTGGCCAATCAAGTAGTCGTCGAACGTGCGACTATTTCCGCACTCTACAGCAAAAGCCAATGGGCGACACTGGGGTTTGCCCTGGCCAATGCCGAAAAGGGTGATGCAACAGGTATTTGGAAGTTAGCAGACGCATATTATGACCGCGATCCGGATGGCACATATGCCACCATGCAACAGTCCAATAGTGTCATTGATTGTGCTAGTGGGTTGAGCTACGATGCGGTGACCACGGATGCCGCAGCACTGCTCGCAAAGATGACGGCGACATCGCCTCACTTCACCAAAGATGTGACTGTCGAGGACCTGCAGAAACCGTCAGATTGTACAGAATACATGCCTGATACGCAACCACCTACGCTGCAGTACCAAGGCGATGCACCGATCTTGGTGGTCGCCGGCGAAAACGATCCTGCTACGCCGTTGCGTTGGGGGACCAAAATGCGTGATGCCATGGGGAAAACGGCGCGCATGGTGACATTTAGTGGTGAAGGGCACGGCCAAGTCTTGTCGGCCTCATGTGTCGATACGTATGCCCGTGATGTCCTCGTCGATTTGAAGCTACCTGCTGCCGATGCCAAGTGTGATCCTGATCCGGCCGTGCAAAAACCGTCGTGGTGGCAAGAAGTCCCGCAAATCAGCAATGCCCAGGAACTCAACCAGGAATTGGTGATGTCCAGTTTGGGATTCACGGATTCAGAAGTCTATTTGCAGGCGTGGGCGGTCGACAACGACAATCCGGAATCGTTGCTCAAAACGTATGGATTCGAGTTCGAAAAAATGGGCTACTTGAAGGCTGGTGCATCGCGTGACATCACAGGGGCCAAGCTGCAGTACTACGGTAGTGGTGACAACTATGTGGCGTTGCTCACCATCGACACTGATACGCTGGCGAGTGATGACTGGACGAGTCTGCAGATGCTTGTGCCGAGTGGCAAAGCGGTCGTCATTTACTTGTACTTCCCCGAATAACCGTAGCTACATCAGCGCGGGGCATATCAGCACGATATGCCCCGCGCGTCGTATTGTGCTGACCGATTTATTGATTCAGGGCGGCTTGTTGGGCTTGGATATCTGCGGGCCAGGTACTTTTGATGTAGGCGATGATGGCCTGTGCTTGGGCGGGTGTCAGCTGATTGGCAAAGGCGGGCATCGCATTGGTCGCAGTGCCCGTCACCGCAGCCCCACCCTGGAGCGTGACGGCGATGAGGTATGCGTCAGCGTGGTGCCACGTATGTCCGCTGGCATCATGCGGTGGGGCCGGATAACTGCCATCGACACGGGCAGTTTGCCAGTTGGCTTGCCCTTCGAGGTTGGCGCCGTGACATGCCGCACAGTAGCGCACGTAGAGGGTGCGTCCTTCGTTGGCGGCATCACCTTGAGTTTGTTGCGGTGATGATGCGATATTCTGGCGATTGACTCCATCGATGCCAACAATTGCACCGACGAAAATCATGATTGCGAGCATTACATAATGGAGTGGTTTCATGCGATTCCTCCCAGCATCACGATACCGTCTTTGACGAGGAGTGCACCCAGCACGACCAGCAAGGCGCCACTGCCAACGAGGATGCGTTGATAGAGTTGTGGTGAAAAAATGCCACGGTTGCGCCCGATGATAAGTGCGAGGGTGGCACGTACACCCACAAGCATCAAATAAAAGCCGAAAATGAATATTCCCGCTCCTGCAACGCCATATTGATTCCAGGCTTTGACCAGATTGGGACCACCCGCAGTCCCCCAAAAGAGATAGGGATTGGGGTTGAGGAAGTTAATAATCATGGCTTGAAAGAGCGAGCGCAGACTGCCATCATCGCTCGACCCACGGCTCATGCTGAGTGCGGCCAAATCAATTTGGCGCCCCATGGCTTCGCGCATGCCTTTGATGCCCAGCCATATGATGTAGCTGCCGCCGACGATGCCCAGCCAGCCAAATGCGCTATGCGGCAAACTCCCAACCAACAGCGCAGCTGCCGCAATTATGGGCGCATCCGTGCAAAGTGGTGCTAGCGTGACAATGATGCCCGACCGTGCACCATCACGCAACGCGCGTGAAATGGCGAGGGTCAGTGACGGCCCTGGATTGACGCTCGCAGAGAGCCCAAATGAAATCCCCAACAACAAAAACGCTAGCATGACACCACCCCCGTCCACACCATACCGTGATGATTGTAGCACGGGATGGGGGCATTATGGCGCTGTGGTGGCGGCACACTCATCCTGGCAACGTTGGCAGCCATGAATGGCAATCTCGTCATGGATGGCGTGGATGGCACGAGCTGCATCCCAGTAGAAGTGCGTATTGCCAATCAGATCATCGATGTGCAGACGGTCGAGCATGGCACGCACTGCGGGTTGCACACCAGCCAGCATGACGTGGCCGTTGCGTTGCTGGTATTCACTGATTATTTGGCGCAATACCTCGGCACCCATTACATCAATCATGGGGACGCCGCGCATACTGATGATGAGCGTATGGCAGTGTTGTTCTTGTTGGAGTGCGTGGCGCATAGCCGCCGCATTACCGAAAAAAAGTGCCCCACTGACATAGGCTACCCGTACTCCTGGACAGGCAGTGCGAAAGCGTGCATTGGGCAGGCGCTCGGGATCAACCGGCACAATGGTCACTGATGCGGCTTCGACTTCGAGGCGCAAATGAATGATGGCCGATACCGCTAGCCCAATCAAGATGGCCTGAGTTAAATCCAAGGCGGCAGTGGCGAGCATGGTGACGAGCAATCCGGCAATGGCGTGTTTGAGGCGGGCATGGTAGTAGCGCCGTAGAGTGGGCCAGTCACACATATGCCAGGCTGTCCAGAGCAACACACCAGCGAGACTCGCCAATGGAATGAAGGCGATGACTTGACTGAGAAAGATGACGCTGAGGAGGAGCGTTATCGCGTGAATGATGCTGGTCAGGCGCGTCGATGCCCCACTGCGAATGGCGACGGCCGTGCGCGAGATGGCCGCACTCGACGGTACTCCGCCAAACCACGGTGCCACCAGATTCGCTATCCCCTGCGCAAGTAACTCCTGGTCGGGATCGAATGGTTTGCCACTCAAGGCTGCTCCTGCAGTGCCGGTCATCAGGCTTTCGATGGCAGCAAGCACCGCAATCGAGATGCCAGCACTGACCATGCTACTGAATTGGTTCCAAGGAATCAGCGCCCACTGCAGATGGTCGGTTAGGAATATGGTACTCGGTAGACTGCCGATGCGCTGTATGTCCCAACTCGCTATCACACTCACGATGGTCATGAGCATCATGGCACCGAGGGCATCGGGAATGCGTGGCACCCATTTGCGCAACAACCAAATCAACGCGATAGTGCCAATCGTACACGTTAGTGCGGCACTGTTGAGTGCAGGATGATTGGCGATGTAGCCGATGAGTTTGGCCAGTCCCGTATCTGCGGGCGGTGTGTGGATGCCTAGGGCGGGGTCTATTTGCCCGATGGCAATAATCAGCGCAATGCCCCCCGTAAATCCGGTGATGACGGGGGTGGGAATGAACACGACGTAGCGCCCAAAGCGTAATAACCCCATCACCAACAAAAAAATGCCACCCATGAGGGTTGCCATCCACATCCCCATCAAGCCGGTACGGTGCAGGATGACCAAGAGCACTGCCGACATGGCACCAGTGGGACCGCTAATTTGGAATGCAGTGCCTCCGAGGAGCCCAGTGATAATTCCCGCAATAATGGCCGTCACAAGTCCGGCAGCTGGAGTCATCCCCCCGGCGATGCCGTACGCCAGTGCGAGCGGGAGACAGATGGCAGCCACGGTGACACCAGCAATGATGTCAGCCCGCAGGTGGTGCGGGGTGTAGGTGGCAAATTCGTTGCGTACGAGCGAAACAAACTGTGTCAAGCGGAGCATCGGTGCACCTCCCAGTAATGCCTGCATTATAGTACGCAAATTGGACGAATAAGGCATGATTGGTTGGCGTTTAGGTTATTTTATGGGTATATGTGTACTGACAGACACACCCATGTGTGGTAGCGTATAATTTTGCCTAGAGAGTGAGCAACGATAGGGGTTGAGACGCATGAAGCAACACGCAGCAGTGGTGATTATTGGCGCCGGAGCCATGGGCGCGTCCGTAGCCTGTCATTTGGCGATGCGCGGGTGTACCGATGTGGTCATCCTCGAGCAATTTACGACCGAGATTCAGGGCAGCACGGCGCGTTCAGCGGCCGGAGTGCGCCACCAATTCTCGCACGAAATCAACGTGCGCATGTCGCTGTACGGCATCGAACGCCTCAAACACTTCCACGATGAAATCGGTGGTGATAGCGGATTACGCCAGGTAGGCTATCTTTTCCTGATTAGTGATCCCGAAAACTGGCGTGGCTACTGTGAAGCGACCGCCATGCAACAACGCCTCGGTGTGCGCACGCAAATCCTCGCTCCTGCTGATGTGCATGGAATCGTGCCCGACGTTAATCTTGAGGGGCTGATCGGTGCCATGTTTGGTCCCGACGACGGCTTCTGTGATCCACACGGCGTGGCGTTGGGCTATCTGACACGGGCGCGTAGCCTGGGTGTCACACTCGAACGCGCCACGCCCGCTACGGGAATCGAAGTCGCTAATGGGCGGGTGGTGGCGGTGGAGACTCCCCGTGGGCGCATTGCCTGTGAGACCGTCATCAACTGCGCCGGGTCATGGGCTGGTGCAGTGGCCACACTCGCAGGTCTTGATGTGCCTGTGCGCCCGTTTCGCCGCAACGTCTATGTGACGCAACCGACGCAGATTATTCCTGGGCAGATGCCGTTGACGGTGGACGTGGAATCAGGATTCTGGATGCGCAAAGAGCACGACAGCTTGATTTTTGGCCTCTCCAAAGCTGATGAACCTCCCGGGTACAACGTGAATGTGGACTGGGAATGGCTCGATACAGTGCTCGATGCCGGGTTCATGCGTTTCCCCCGTCTGGGTGATGTGCAGTTGGCCGAGAAACAATGCTGGGCGGGTGCCTACGAAATCACACCCGATCATATGCCCATTTTGGGGCGGCACCCGCAGCTGCCGTCATTCATTAATGCGGCTGGTTTTAGTGGACATGGCATCATGCATTCACCAGCCACGGGACTGCTGATGGCCGAAGAAGTACTCGACGGTCGGGCACATACCATCGAGATCGATCCACTCCGCATTGAGCGCTATGCCAGTGGTTCGATTTTCGAGCGGAATATCATCTAAAAGGAGCGCCATGACGACGCGCATGCACGCCGGTGAGTTCGACGTAACACCCGAAATCGTCGCGGATTTGGTGGCGACGCAATTCCCGCAGTGGCAATCATTGCCACTTCACCGTGTGGCGTCAGGAGGCACAGACAACACCATCTACCGCCTCGGCGATGCATTAGCGGTGCGCCTGCCACGGATTGACTGGGCGGCGCCACAAGTCCCCATTGAATGTCGCTGGTTGCCGTATCTGGCACCACAGCTGCCGATTGCCATACCCACACCCCTTGCACAGGGACAACCGAGTGCCACCTACCCGTGGCCGTGGTACGTCTATTCGTGGTTGCCGGGGCAGGCCTTGGCACAAACCACCGACGTGGATATGGCGCAGATTGCGCGTGATTTGGCGCAGTGGGTGCGTGCCCTGCACCGTATCGAGACGCATGATGGTCCACGTGCTGGAGTCGCCAATCATGGGCGTGGTTTGCCACTAACGCACGAAAACCGCGATACGCGTACGCGTGAGCACATCGGGCAATGTGCGGATTTTTTTGATACCGACCTGATGCTGCGCATGTGGCGCGACGCACGCGCGACGCCGGCATGGTCTGGTGCCCCTGTATGGGTGCATGGTGACCTCAACGCCGGCAATCTGTTGGTTGCTGATGGACATCTCGCTGCGGTAATCGACTTCGGGTGCATGGGGATCGGGGATCCCGCCGTTGATTTGCTGGCTGCCTGGGATGTGCGTGGTGACGATGCATATCGGCGCGTATTCCGTAGTGCCATCGGGTATGACGATGCCACATGGGCACGTGGGCGGGCCTGGGCGTTTTCGGTGGCGGTGATTGCGTTGCCCTACTATCGACATACCAGTCCAGTCATTACGGCAACAGCAACGCGAGTCATCACCGCCACCATGGCGGAATGGCAGGCAGAGCGCTAGGCGCTATTCACCGGGCGGTAGTTGTGGCGCAATGCAACCATGCCACGGTTGCGCAGCTGCTTGACTGAGCCTTCGCTACGACCCATGAGTTGGGCGATTTCGCTAATCGTGTAGTCGTCGCAGTAGCGTAATTGCACCACACGGCGTTGATCGGCGTTCAGGCGATTGAGCGCCTGTTGTAGCGCGCTGTCTTGGGTGGGAGCCATGTCGTCGCTGATGGCATGATGTTCTTCGATGGGAACCGCTGGGCGGCGTACCATGCGCCGAATCGCATCGACGGCTTTGTCATGGGCGATGCGGTAGATCCAGGCTTCCACGGGGAGTCCACGATCGTCGTAGTCTGGTAGGGCTTCGATGATGCGCACAAAGACGTCGTTGCACAAATCATCGGCCAAGTCCAAGTCACGTACGCGCCGATACAAGTACCGGCGCACGCTGTCGGCATGGGTCTGGTAGAGTGTGTCTGCCGTGTGGTGGTGTGTCATGGTGTCCCCCTTGATGTCGTACGAATCCTGACACCACTATGCCAGCCTGCCATTACGGGTGCATTACGCGGTATCACGTGATAGATGTGCCACAAACTGCCCCATCTGCTATAATGACGACGGGGTGTGTACACCCAGAAAGGGAACGCGATGAATTATCCACCGACTGCGTTGGGTGGTCCACAACACGATGATATTGTCGAATTAGCCAAGGCCTGGGCGGGGACGACGGTGGCCTATGCCATCGTATTGACTGGTGCCGCCAATCTCTTGAGTGTGCAATTTATTGAGTCACTGCTGGTCTCAGCGATTGTCTGTGGCCTCGGATTTGTGGTGCACGAGTTGGCTCACCGCCAAGTTGCACGGCGCTACGGTGCCACGGCGCACTTTGCTGCCGATACACGCTGGCTAGGGCTGTCGTTGCTGTTGTCGTTTACCGGGATTTTTATTGCGGCACCAGGCGCAGTATGGCATACCGGCGTCAGTGATGCGCGTCGGTTGGGGCATATTGCCTGGGTTGGACCGTTGTCTAATCTCGTCCTTTCCTTGATTTTTTTGATTATCTACCCGATTGCCTTCTTGCTTGGGCTCGACTTTGACCTGTTGTTGCGCATCTGTGTGGTCGGTGTGGCATTCAATGCATGGTTGGGGCTATTTAACATGATTCCGAGTGGGCCATTTGATGGTGCCAAAATATTGGCGTGGTCAATGCCGGTCTATATCACCACGGTGGTTGTGGGTGCCGGTATGGCCTTTTGGTTGGCACGGCAAGATACCCTCATCCAAGTATGGGGTGGCTTTATCAGCCTGGTGTACGGGTTATAGCGTATCGCGTTGATAGGATAAAAGGGAGCACCATGCGTAGCAAATTAATCGCTGGTAACTGGAAAATGCACAAGACGGTGGCAGAAGCCATCGCCTTGACTGACGCTATTGTGGCGGGGCTGGCACAGGTACCAGCAGGGCGTGAAGTCTTGATTTGTCCGACCTTTACTGCTCTCGGTGCAGTAGTAGCACGCCCACGTGGTGCCGTGCATGTGGGCGCCCAGAACCTCTATCCCGAGGTGCAGGGTGCCTTTACAGGCGAAATCTCGCCGGGGATGTTGGTGGATATCGGCTGTACACACGTCATCGTCGGTCACAGCGAACGCCGTCAGCTCTTTGGTGAGTCAGATGCCCTGATTGCCCGCAAAACGACTGCCGCCTTGAGTGCCGGCTTGACTCCCATCGTCTGTGTAGGTGAAACTCGTGCTGAGCGTGAATCGGGGCGTGCCGAAGCCGTGGTGCTGGGGCAAATCGCTGGTGCACTCAGCGGTCTCGCCGATCAGTTGTCCAAAATTGTAGTGGCGTATGAGGCCGTTTGGGCCATTGGCACCGGGTTGACGGCCACGTCTGCGGACGCCCAAGCCATGCATGCCGCGATTCGTGGTGAATTGCGCCGCATCGGTGGTGCGGCAGCTGATACAGTGCGCATCCAGTACGGTGGGAGTGTCAAGCCCGACAACGTGGACGAGTTGATGGCACAGCCCGACATTGATGGTGCACTTGTCGGTGGTGCGGCCCTGGTTGCAGAAAGCTTTTTGCGCATTGTCAACTATCGCTAACGCGATGCCGTGGTGGTGGGGCGAGCACGTCGCCCCACCAAAAAATAACACAATTCTAGTATTTTTCATTTGCAAAACAGATGGCATTTGACGACAATAAAGATGTGGGATAAACGCATCAACTTTTCCCCCTGAGAGAACGTCTAGCATACATACGTATTTGTTTGATTGATAGGAAAACACCATGACCGACGCAGTAACGGACAACACAAATGGCGCACAGATGTACCCACTCGTCGTCCTCGGCGAGATGGTAATTATGCCCAACATGACCGTACCCCTGCAAATTGGTCAGGGGAAGTCATTTAAAGCCATTGAAGTGGCATGGGACGCACAACAACCAGTGTTGCTGATTTTTGTGCCCGAAGAAGAAATCGAAGACTACAAGAACGGCACGCCACCCACCCTGCCCACCGTCGGCGTGGTGGCACGTGTCGAGGAATTCATCAAACTGCCCGATGGCACGGCCCGGATCATCCTAGAGGGGCAACAACGCGCCCAAATTGATGCCATGCCCCAAAAAGAGCCCTACTACCAGGTCGTGGCGCATACCATCAGTGATGCTGTCATCATGAACATGGACGTCGAGGCCTTGATGGAAACGGTCAAGCAGCAGGTCGATGAATTTGTGGATCATCTCGGTGAAGTCCCCCAAGAAGCCGTCGCCTTTGTGCGCCGGATCGACACCCCTGGCCATCTGGCAGATATTGTGACCTACGCTCCGGCGTTCGACTTCAAAGAGCGCTTGGCCGTCCTCAACGAGCTCGATCCACTCAACCGCTTGCATATCGTCTATCGCATGCTGGCGCGCCATCTGGAATTGATGAAAATCCGCCAGAAAATCCAGATGGACACCAAAGAAATCCTCGATCAGGGCCAAAAGGAATACTTCCTGCGCGAGCAGATTCGCGTGATTCGCCGCGAACTGGGTGAAGACGACGAGCTCGATGACCCGGCGGATGACCTGAAAAAGAAAATCCAGGCGATGACCGCCCCCGACTACGTGCGCGACCAAGCCTTGCACGAATACCGGCGCCTCAGCCAACAAGGGCCTGGTAGCCCCGAAGCCGGTGTGATACGCACCTATATCGACTGGTTGATGGGATTGCCGTGGAACCTCGAAGAGCTCAAGGCTATCCACATGGATGAAGCCCAACAGGTGCTCGACGAAGACCACTACGGTTTGGATAAAGTCAAAGAGCGCATCCTCGAATATATTGCGGTGCGCAAACTGGTTGGTACCAAGATGCGCTCGCCGATTTTGTGCCTTGTCGGCCCTCCGGGTGTGGGCAAAACGTCGCTGGGACGTTCGATTGCACGCGCCTTGGGGCGGACGTTTGTCCGCATGAGTCTGGGGGGCGTACGCGACGAGGCCGAGATTCGTGGGCATCGCCGTACCTACATCGGTGCCATGCCCGGGCGAGTCATTCAGGGGATGAAAACGGCGAAATCGCGGGCGGCGGTTTTTGTACTCGACGAAATCGACAAAGTCGGCCAAGACTTCCGTGGCGACCCGACATCGGCGTTGCTCGAGGTCCTTGACCCCGAACAAAATGGCACCTTCTCGGATCACTACCTCGAGATTCCCTTCGACCTGTCGCAAGTCGTCTTTGTGGCGACGGCCAATCAACTCGACACCATTCCGGCACCGCTGCGTGACCGCATGGAAATTATCGAGATGAGTGGCTATACCGAAGAAGAAAAACTAGGCATTGCGACGCGCTTCCTCGTGCCCAAACAGCGCGAAGCTCACGGCTTGAACGACACCACGTTGACGATGAGCGATGCGGCTATTTTGCAGGTGATTCGTGGCTACACGCGTGAGTCGGGCGTCCGCTCGCTCGAGCGCGAAATCGCCAGTATCTGCCGCAAAGTGGCGCGCAAGGTAGCCGCACTCGAGAATGCTGCCCCGCAGCTGGCGCACATCGACGCTGATGATGTCAAAGAGTACCTCGGTGTAGAGCGCTACAGCTACGACAAAGCCGAAGAACAAGACGAAGTGGGTGTGGCCATGGGCGCCGCCTGGACGTCAGTGGGTGGCGAAACGCTCTCCATCGAAGTGCTAACGGTGAATGGTAAAGGCTCGTTGCAACTCACCGGCAAACTGGGTGACGTGATGAAAGAATCCGCACAGGCAGCTGTCAGTTATGCCCGCTCACGTGCCGAATCGCTGGGCGTGTCCAATAGTTTCTTCGACGATCATGTGGTTCACATCCATGTGCCCGAGGGCGCCGTCCCCAAGGATGGACCGTCAGCAGGAATCACCATGACCACGGCACTTATCTCGGCCATGACGGGACGCAAAGTGCGCCATGACGTGGCGATGACGGGTGAAGTCACGTTGCGTGGCAAAGTGTTGCCGATTGGCGGCCTCAAGGAAAAAACATTGGCAGCGCATCGTGCGGGCATCAAAACGTTCATCCTGCCACAAGCCAACTCCAAGGATATCGCCGAAATCCCGCAGCGCATTCGCGATGAGTTGCAACTTATCCCGGTATCGTCTATGGATGAAGTCTTGAAAATTGCCCTCAGATAGGTGTGGTATACACGACGCGGGGCACCCAATCGGGTGCCCCGCGTTGCGTTGCTTGCGTGTTAGGCGCGTTTTCTCCCAAACAGAATAATGCCACCGACAATTAGCAAGGCGGGGATGGCGTAGCGCCAGACCTGCGGGCCAAAGAGCAAATTGATGAGCATGTAGGTACCCACGAGCATCAACACGACGCCCACCACACTGCGATTGCGATTGACGGGTGTATCGGCAAAGTCATATGGGGTAATCACCATGCCCGGCTTTTCGAGGGGCATGATCATCCACAAGATGAAGTAGGCGAGCACCCCCGTGCCAAAGCCGATGACGAGCACGAGAAAAATCAGGCGAATCACCCAGGCATCGACATCAAGGGCACGGGCGATGCCACTTGCCACGCCGGCAATCATATAGTCGTCGCGGCGACGATAAAAGCGTGTATGTACGGTCATAGCAGATGCATCCTTTCCCAACAGTCAATCCAGTATATTGATTAACACATTGGTTTGACGCATTGCGGCGCGTATTGGTTGCATTACTGCAGGTTGATGACCATTAATTTACGCTCAGTCATTTCCTCGATGGCGTAGGCGACGCCTTCGCGTCCCGTCCCCGATTGTTTGACTCCCCCGTACGGCATCGGATCGAGGCGCCAGGTGGGCATGTCGTTGACGATGACGCCACCGACGTCTAGGTGCTCGTAGGCGGCATAGATGCGGCCAATGTCGCGCGTAAAGACGGCAGCCTGGAGTCCGAAATCGCTGTTGTTGACGGCGGCAATGGCGTCCGTAAACTCGTCATACGCCTGCACGGTGACCACCGGCGCAAACACCTCACGGCAGTTGACGTTGAGGGTGGCCGTGGCATTGGCAATGACGGTCGGTTGCACCACACCGTCGTGCACTGTCCCTCCGGTGAGAAACGTAGCCCCAGCGGCGCGCGCTTCGGTGAACCATTCGTTGATGCGCTGTGCCTCGGCCGGATTGATGAGTGCACTCAAGTGTGCGGCTTCATCGAGGGGATGCCCGACGACTAACTTTTCGACGCCGGTCACCAGATGCCGCACAAATTCGTCGTAGACACGGGCCTGCACAAAAATACGTTGGACGCTGATACAACTCTGCCCCGCATAATTGAACCCACCAGCTACACAGCGGGCGGCAGCGTCCGCCACATTGGCGTCGTCGTGCACAATCACGCCGGCGTTGCCCCCCAGCTCGAGGGTGACGCGTTTGCGACCAGCCCGTGCGCGCAGTGACCAGCCCACGGCCGGTGAGCCGGTGAATGTGAGCATGGCGAGCCGGTCATCCTCGATGAGGGCACTGGCATCACGACTATTCATGGGCAGTACACTGATACCACCTGCCGGCCATCCAGCCGCCACAATTAACTCGCCCAACATCAACGCTGCACTTGGCGTTTGTGAGGCTGGTTTGAGCACCACGGGACACCCTGCCGCCAATGCGGGGGCGACTTTGTGTGCCACCAGATTGAGTGGGAAGTTGAACGGAGAAATGGCCCCAATGGGCCCAATCGGGAAGCGTTTGACGATGGCGTGCCGCCCTTCACCACCAACGGCGCGGTCGAGACGCAGCACTTCGTCGTGGCTTTGACTGCATTCGTCGGCAGCAGTCAGAAAGGTGGTCATGGCCCGTTGCACTTCTGCGCGTGCCTGGGTAATCGGTTTGCCCGCTTCGAGGGCGATGACACGGGCAAATTCATCCTTGTGTGCCTCGATTCCCTGGGCGACCTGGCGTAGGATGCGGGCACGGGCATGGGCGGGCAGGGCGCGGGTGGCAGCAAAGGCCTGAGTGGCCGCCGTAATCGCCTGGTCGAGATGGGTGGCGCTCGCCCGTGCCACCACACTGACTGCGTGATGGTCGTAGGGGCAGGTCACGGTGTAGTGATCGGTGCTGGTGTGGGCCACTCCTGCCAACAAAAACGCACGTGGTGCATCGCTCATCTGCGAACCTCCGGCTACAATCAATTATTAGCCCCATTATAGATGAGGATGAACGGCGCACCGATGCCTACTTGGCGAGAATCCACTGGTTGTAGAGGGGTTGGAGATCACAGCCACAACTACTCTGTGCAGCACGCACGAACGCTGTGCCGTCTACGAGTGCATAGCGATTGGTCGAGTAGTAGCTCTTGAGTGCGGCACTGAAGGCCTTGGCGCCGATTTTGCTGCGAATGGCATCCACGTACAACGCCGCCTTGGAGTAGCTCAACACGCCGTACTGGTAATCGCTCATCTGGCTGATGGGGCGATCCACGGCGCCATCTTTTTTCTTAGCTTTGAGTTCTGCGTAATCATCCGCAAAGATGCGCTTTTCGTTGATGCCGGCCTGTGTACCACGTATGGCTTCTTGGTAGAGGACTTGGCTGTAGCTGGTAATTCCCTCGTCTACCCAGGCATGGTTTTGCACGTCGTTGCCGATGACACCATAAAACCACTGATGGGCGACTTCGTGCACCACCAGACTTTCGTAGTCGGACGACACATTGAAAAAGGCCTGCTCGATGAGCACAAACCCAGGTAACTCAATGCCTTCAAATGTCCCGGCATTGACGGTGACGATGTCGAGTTCGTTGTAGGGGTATTGCCCGTATAATCCGTTAAAAACCCGCAACGCCTGGCTGGCATAGGTGAGGGTGGCTTGGCCACCCTTGAGGTTGCCAGTGGGGTAGTAGACGGTGATTTTGGTGCCATCGACGGTGGCATTGACGTTGGATAGTGTGCTGATAGCCAAGGCGAAGTCGCGTTGCAATCCACTCACGATGCGCACCGTCTGATTGGTACCGCTGGTGCTGGTGCTCACCGCTGTCCCCGTGCTGATCACGGTGTGTGTGCGTGGAGCGGTGATAGTCACATCGTAGAATGCGACTGGGCTCGTAATAATGTCGCCAGTGGTGTCGGGGACGGCAGTATCCCATGTGCCGTTGGTGTTGATGGCGAGCAAGGGGTATGCCATGGCCAGCGCAACAGTTTGTCCGTCGCTATTGAGTGTGCCGTAGACCGCTTCACCGCCGTTATTGGCTGCCGTGGTGGTGAAACTCACCACTACAGTGACAGTGGCATTCTTGGCGATTGGTGTGCGAATATCGAGGCGGGCCAAATAGCGATTCGCTTCGTATGCGATGGAGACTTTGTTGCCGTTGATACTCGCTCCGCTAAGGGTGATGCTCCCACCAATATCAGGGAGATTCGCATAGAGTCTGAGATAGATGGTGCGCAGTGTGTTCCCGGTTTGATTGGTGAAGGTCAGCGTCTGCGTGGCTTGCCATGTGCGTTTACTGGGATCAACCGTCCCTACAATCTGATACATGGGGACGTTGGTGTTTTTGGAGATATCGCTGCGGGCGCTAGTGTGCATTGCTGCCTGTTGATCGGCCACTGCGCCTGGGGCTGCGTGTGCGCTGTGCGGCAACGGCATGCAGAGGATGAGTCCGAGTAGAATGAATGAGACAAATCTGAATACATGCATGACATCGCTCCTTTTGTGTACATAAATATAACACAAGCGACGTGTTATGTATGAATTTCGTTCCCGGTAGTGCTATTCACGGTTATTGTGCTAGCACCCACGAGGTGTAGAGTGGTTGAATATCGCATTGACATGCACTCTGGAATGCGTTTGTCAATGCGCTACCATCGACGTATCCGTAGCGATTATCACGGTAGTAGCTGCGTAACGCCGCAAAAAATGCATCATCGCCGATTTGACTGCGCACTGCGGCGATATAGAGCGCCGCTTTGTCGTATGCGATGGTGCCGTAGGTGTACAACGAAAAATCATCCATGTGGCGTTCGATGGGACCGTCGGCATTACGGGCAATGAGGCGGTCGTAGCGCTTTTGCCACTCGTTGGATTCGACCATAGCGGCCGGTTTACCCCAGACGACCTCGCGGTACAATCCCTGCGCATAGGTGGCCATGCTTTCGTCGACCCAGCTGTGACGCTGGACGTCGTTGCCTATCACACTGTAGAACCATTGGTGGGCGACTTCGTGGGCAATAATGCTCTCGAGGAGCCATGATGTGCTGAGCAAGCGCCGCTCGATGAGCGTTATTCCAGGGTATTCGACTCCGTAAAAGGTGCCCGCATCGACGATGACGATGTCGAGTTCGTTGAAGGGATACTGTCCAATCTGTGTGTTGAATACATGAAGTGCCTGCCGGGCAAACTTGAGTGCCAACCGACCACCGCGCACATTGCTGGACGGGTAGTAGACGTTGAGTTGTGTGCCATCGACGGTGGTACTCACGCGTGGTTGGATGGTGGCTGCAATCATGAAGTCGCGTTGTAGTCCGCTGACGATGTGGTAGGTGTGTGTGGCCTCATCCTGGGTGATGGCCGTGGTGGTGCCGGTAGCAACAATGGTGTGTGTACGGGGCGCGGTGAGAGTGACGTCGTACAATGCTACTGGGCTGTTGACCATGTCACCCTTGGTGTCAGGCACATCGATTTCCCAGTTGCCATCGACAATATTGGCGATGATGGGATAGGCCGATGCGAGCGAAAGTGTGGCACCATCGCTGTTCATGGCGCCGTACCAGACGCGCCCTTTGTTGTAGGGCATGGTGGTGACAAAATCGAGTGTGACCACTGTGGCTGCCCCATTCACGAGTGGTGTGGCGAGATCGACGCGCACCAGGTAATTGTCGGCTTCCATCGTGAATGGCGCAGGTTGGTCATCAACGCGGGCGGCGTTGATGACCAGATTCCCTCCCATGTCGACCAAGTTGGGGAATAAGCGGAAGTACAGGCGCGCAAGTGGTACCTGACTTGTATTGACATAAAACAACTGTTGGCTCGCCGTCAACTGTTGCGTATCCGGAGTGATGATCCCCGTGATGGTATACCGCGGGACATTGGGGTACTGGTTGACATCATCCCGTGTGCTACTGTGCATGGCAGCCCGTTGGTCGTGGATGAGTGGATCGTCAGCTTGCTGAGCCTGCCCACGCTGAGGTGATAGCCAGAGCCCCCACAGGAGCAGTACCCCAATTCCGATGCGTTTTAGCACAACTATCCCCCGATAAATCCAATGGTCCACATAACTACTACTAATACTATACTAGTTAGTAATAAAATGCTAGTCGCAATCACAGGCCATCGTGTGCTCTGTTGCGTGCGGATTGCACCAATACTGAGTGCACCACCGAGAAAAACAGCCACGAGATACGCATAGGAATATGTTGCAAATTGGTAGGATGTCGGTATTCCAAAGAATGTGTGGTAATCGTAGTTGCCATCGGGATTCAAGATATCGACGCAGATGTATGTCACATATCCGAGCCACATGAGTGTGCTGATAATCAGCAACCACTGCACACCAAACAGTATGCGCGTGGCACTGGTTGGCTTTGGTTTTTGTTGTATGACACGCAGTACCCATGCGAGTGGACGAAGAATAGCTGCAATGAGCATGATGATCAGACTTATTCCGATGCCTGCGAGTGGCAGGTAGACGGATTCATTCAGCATGGCGAGTTGTATCGTGAATGGCGTTTCCTTTACGGTATCAGGCGTCGCAAACGTGACTTTTTGCGTGGCCACACACTGCGTGTCGAGCGTTGCTGTGGGATTATCGAGGAATCGCATACCAATCTCGGCAGCACAGGCGTTGTCAACAAATGCACCGTGTGCTGCATTCGGGATGACCACGTGGGTGGCATTTGCGAGACCGGCAGCCACTGTATCGCCCATGCTTGCCGGTGTAATCGGATCGTAGCGCCCGGACAGGAGCAGTGTCGGTGTATCCGTTGCAAATGCCGTATTCACATTCGTGTCGAGGTGGGGTACTGCAGCCGCCGCACAGGTTTCTGCGTACCATTGGACATCACTTGCGGGCATATCGGGTGCAACTGGTATGATTGGATTGCTTGGCATCAAGATATCGGTCACTTGTGGGAGTGTCTCTTCACTACACATCGTCGTGTTGTACATGCCTTCACTAATTGTGTCGGTAAATGCGTTAACACTCGCCAACATCTTAAACACCTCGTACTTTTCGTTGGCTATTTGCGTGATGAGCATCGGTAAGTATGTCACGAGTTCACTATCGTAGTGAAGTTGGAATAGGATACTCTCCAACGATTCGCCATCAATGCGTGCAGTATGTGTCGTATCGGTGTTGTTATCTACCAACTCGAGTGTGAGTGGGGTGGCTTCGAGCGTATTGTAGAGTTTGACATACGTTTGTTGTAGATTTGGGTAGTACGCATTACAGGCTTGATCGGCCGCACAATCAGCGAACATGTTGGTGAATGCGTTGTTTTTGGATACCTGGTATTCCAAATTCGGTTCGCGATCCTTGGGGACGACACCATCGAGGATTACTGCGTGTATAAGTGCAGGGTGGCGTTCGACTACGTGTTGCGCCAACAGTGACCCGTATGACACGCCGTACAAATCAATGTTGGTGTGTCCGAACATCTTTGCAATAGCTGCTACATCATCGGCATTTGCGAGACTGTTGAATGCGGCAATGTCAATGCCTTCGCCGTTCAGGCGTGTGAGACATGCACGCCACGCCTTCGCATAGAGGGCATTGGCTTCACTAATGCTCATATCTTTGTCGAGATTGGCAATATCATTATCATGAATTTCTGGGCAATTGAGGCTCGGTTTACTCAGCGTTGTGCCACGTTGCTCGAAAAAGATGAGGTCACGATCGCGCGGCAGGACGCTGTCCTTTTTGGTGATTGTGTAACTAAAAGTTTCAATCGTATCGCCGCCAGGACCGCCCTGCAATAGGTACAACGGTAGATTGCTGTTCGGTGTCTCACTGCGGATTATCATCACAGGGAGTTCTATGACACCCGGTGCACGATTGTCAGCATAGAGTGGTACTGTGACTACGCCACATTCATACGCACGGTCACTCGGAATATCGATATCTTCGATGCACTCACCAGAGACAAACCCGGTTGGTGTGGCAGCATGGACAGGTGCTAGCGATATCCACAAGACCACTACCCAAGCCAGACACATGCTCAGTAAAATTCGTTTGGTCATTCTTTACTCCCTTAAAATTATCAATTACACAATTACGTCTGTCCGAGCAATACTATATCACAAGGTATTAAACAATGCAAGGTACTGATTTTTTTAATAACAAGAACGACTCACTGTGGTTATGGCATCCAAATTCCTGCGATGGTGATAGTGCCCTCACCACCATCTGCCACGGGGTCAATGCGCAGTTGGACGAGGCGGGTTGGTGATACGGCGAGTTGGCTGAGGTCGATGGTGTATTCGTGCATGCCGGGCATGAGTTGCCAGCGCACCGACTGTGCTTCGGCGAACTGATTGACCTGATCGCTGACAAACAGTTGTGCGTTTTGGTCGCGCGTACCGTCGGCCTGCATGCGAATGATGAGTGTGGTTGGCATGGGGATATCCAGGATAGGGGAGACGAGTGCGGGGTCAGTGTCTACGCGTATTGACCAGGTGTTCCCGGGGATGACTTGTGCATTGGTGAGTTGCCAACCCAACGGTGCCACAAGAATCTGTTGCCATGCGCCCTGCATGAGTAATGCGCCTGGTCGTGGTATCTGGTCATGGGCGGGAATCGGTGGGGCGATGGCGAGCGGAGTCAGCAGGGGGAGTTGGGCTGCCAGGCATGTGCGTACCACATCGGGTGCCAGCCCAAAGCGTTGTTGCATGACGCGTGATGGGGTGAGGAAGTCTGCGGCAACAATGATGGCCGCCCCGGCACGTTGTGTATCAGCCATGGCGTCCTGCAGGGCGGCGCATGCGGCGGGCCAGGTACCATATTGTGTCATCAGTGCGTTCACGGACCAGAAGTAGGTGCGCTGTTCGTAGTAGGGCAGATAGAGTTCCTGGAGTCCATCGGGGATGAGGAGTAAATCGGCAGGTTGGCTTTGTGCGGCCACGGTGCGTGCGATATCGCGTTGCAGGTCAAGGCGGGCATCGCCGCGTAACTGAATGGCCACCAGGTTACTCGTGGCACTACCAGCAGCCAGCCCAATCACCAGCCACAGCGACCAGTGCCAGCGTGGGGCTGTGGCCCATACGTGCAGCCACAGCAGGATGACGACGGGGGTGATGGAAATCCAGAATTCAATGTTATCGGGCTCCCACCAAAAGAAAAACACGCCATAGCAGAGCACCCATGCCCCCAGCCACAGCGCGTTGTAACTCCAGCGCGCCTGACGCAGGTGACCGATGGCGCAGACAAGTCCTGCCAGCAGCACCCAGCCACCGTTGTGTGCCGCCACGGTCATGCTGATACCGGTGCCCAAATCGGCGATGGTACCACGGCCACCCCACCAGCCGGTTTCGGCATAATGAAAAAGCCATGCCTGGGCCTGATTGAGATCACGGAAGCCACTCACTCCGACCATCACCAGTGTATATGCGGCGATGACAAGGCCCCCGGCAACAGTGGTCATGACCAGCCACGGGCGCCACGCATGGTGGGATGTACGGATGGCAGTGACCGCAGCAACGGTTAGCGCGACCAGCATCAGGACGTTGGTTTGGTGGAACAACACGGCGCCACACCAGGCCACCCCCAACCACACGGCACGGGCGTAGGTGAGTGGCGCCGGGGTATCGACCAGATAGATCATCCACAACAGAAACAAGGCGGCTAGTGTGTACACTTCGACTTCGACGGCGTAGTACCAAAAGGCATAGCTGCCACCCAGCGCGAGGCTTGCCAGGATCCCCAGGTCGCTGCGATGCCAGCGCCGGGTCACGATGGCCACAAAGAGTGCTACCCCGGTTGCTCCGGCCAGGGCGTTGATTTGTTGCATGACGACAGCCGCATCGCCACCGCGAGCGAGCCAGGTGGCAAGTACGCCGACAGGTCCATAGGCGAGGTGGTGGGGGTGGAAACTTTCTTGCCATGGTTTGCGTGACACATCAAAAATATACGACAGGGCATCGAATGTGTGCACGTGCGTGAGGGTGCTCAGATAGATGATGCCCCAAAAGATGCCACTCAGGATGGCCACGTGCGGGTATGACAACGCAAACGTGCGCATTCGATCACGCATGGCAACTCCCTCTACGGTGTGGTAATGGCCGCTGCCACGAACTGCACGCCCAGTGGGCGGCGGTCGTTTTGGCGTGGATCGACGTCGGCGGCAATCCATGGTTGCGAGCGGAGCTTGACCAGGACGGCACCTGTGGCGGTGGCATCACGCGTGTCGGTGGCAGGGATGGTGACCGCGATATCGTGCACGGCGTCGTCGGCGAGTGGCACGCAGGTGACTTCTTGCCACGTGGTCGTCGCATCCTGTGCGGGGATATGCTGTGGGGCCACATCCACACACATGGTGGCCGCGCCGATGGCGGTAGGACGCGTGCCTGCCGATACAGTGAGTTGCAGTGTACGCGGTTGCGACGACGCATCAAAGCGCAAGACGCCGGTGCCATTGGTCCAGGCAAAGGTGCGTCCTTTGATTGTTTCTTGGGTATAAAAACCCGCGACCTGCGATGCCGTATCGCTGACATCGATGCGTTGCGGGAGTGGATTTACCCCGGCGACTAGCTCGTAGCGCTGATAGGTAATCGTCAGTTGCCCGACAGAAGCTGGCTTCTGGTTGAGGAGTTGGGAGAATTCGGGCACCACAAACGTAAACGGTGTTTGCTTGACAAACGACATGCCTGGAATCCACAGCGCACCATTGGCCCCCAACAAGAAGTAGACGTGACGTCCCTGGCGCATCCAGCCAGTGTAGAGAGTGGCTAAATCGCGGGCATAGTTATCGGGGTACTGGCTGCGGATACCAAACACTGCATGCCCGTGGATGGCGACGAGTGGCAGAGATAGCACATCACTGGCATCACGGGCATCCACATAACTCGGTGAGCCGCCACGAATCAAGGTGACGTCGTTGCGCGTGCTCGTGGCAGCGAGTGTGGCTACCTGTTGAAAGGCGCCAGCGTGTTCGGGGACGGCGATGACGGGGCGTAGTGTGACTGCCAAAAAGAGCACCAATATACTCGCAGTGCCGATGCTGATGAGGCGTCGCCACCAGGCTGGTGACCACATGCTGACGATGGCATAGGCGCTCCAGAGCGCCAGGCCGGGATAGACGGTGGGCAGATAGCGGCGCATGATGTAGATGTAGGTCTGTGAACTGGTGCCGTAACTGAGTTGGATGAAGACGAATGCCGTCACGAGAGTCACCACCATGAACAACCAGTCACGGCGGGTCACCCCGTGCCAGAGCCACGCACAGAGTCCGATGGCACTGATGATGATGCCCAGTGGCGACGTATACCAGCCTACCCGTACCAGATTGGCCATGGAGTTGGCATACATGTCGCGTAGCGGTGTGGGTGGCGGTGGTGTGTCACCACGCACCCAGGCGCGTCCATCCGAGACCCACTGACTGATGCGGTCACTGTAGACGGGTGGAGTAATCGGTGCACCCACATACCCTTGGAGAAGTAAACACTGATCGGTGGGGGTAGTGCGTTGGGTGGCGCTCAGGCAAGTGGGGGCACTGCTGATGAGCGCACTGGTGAGAATCTGTGGCCGAATCAGATAGGCGTAGGTCACAACGATGACGCTGCATACTGCCGCAATGCGCATGATGGGCATATACCAGGGAGCGAGCCATGTCAACGCACGGGGAATCAGGGTGGTACGCGAGCGGATTAGCCAGATGATGGCAACGAGTGCGACGAGTGCCAGCAGTTCGCCGCCGATACGTCCATAACGCCAGGGGGCATCGGGAATGCTGTCGCCGGGGCAGGGTTGCATGGTGAGGGGCGAACATGGGCGCACGCGAAAGACGTGTTGTAGCGTGGTCGTCAAGAACGGATAGATGGCGAGTGCAGTAAGCGCACTTTTTTGGAAGAGGGCAAAAAAGGTGTCGATGAAGTAGTTTTTGGAGATGGTCAAGAGATGCATCAGTCCGTGCAAACCACAAATGCCAAGCCCGACCAGCATCCAGCGCAGCGGTGTGTCGATGCGTTGGGTCACCCAGCGCCATCCCAGCCATGCTGCGAGTGGTGCCACCACAAAGACGAAATCGAGGCGCGCCAAGATGAGTTGACCGGCCGCAGCACCAGCAATGAGACCGGCATAATTGGCATCACGAGGTTGTGGCTGTTGTGCCATGCGCGCCACCCCATAGATGACGGCAAAGCAGAGCCATTGTGCCGTGGTTTCGGACATGGGGTAGCGACTAAACCAGATTTGTACGCTGTTGAGTGCCAAAAGTGTCATGGCGAGGGCACCGAGCCATGGCGAGCGCATGGCGCGTCCGGCCATACCGACACTCCATACCCCCATGACGCCAGCAAAGCCGGTGGCAAGGAGTGCGTAGTGCATGCCGAAAGCACTCGCAAAGAGGGCAATCCAGGCCGGAAATAAATGCAGGAATTGTGGGGTGTATTCACCGGCCTGCGCATTGTCTTCGCTGATAAAGAGTCCAGCGAGCCGCATGCGTGACGACATGAAACGCATGCCCGATTGCACACCGAGCAGATTACTCCAGGCTTGGGCTGCGTCGTCATCAGTGGCTTTGCGTTGGGCAATATCGCTGACGATGGCATCGTACTGGCGAATGCCACCCGTCCGTGCAATCATCATGCCCGTATTGGCATAGATGCCGGCATCACGTCCCCCCAAGATGACTTCACTGGGAGTCCCGTAGAGCACAATGGCACTCATCAGGGCAATAGTGCCCAAGATGAGTGGGCGGTACTCGTGATGGGGAATGGTGGGGATGGTGAGGGGAATCTGGTGTTGCCGACACTGCCAGAGCACAATGGCAATGACTATCGCAATAATACCCAGGTGTACGGGTAATGCAAACACGCCGAGTGCGGCCAAGGCGACGGCCACACCGCCATGCAATATACACCCTGTAAGTGCAGCATGAAAGATGGAATCAACGCCATTGTCGTGATTACCACGCCAGGCACGTATCGGCCATCCGGTGCCGGTTACCACGATTATCGCCACAAGCAAATATGCTATCGACACAGCCATCCCCATAGTGATACATCCCTGCGCGTATTGTAACTGATATGCGTTTGTGGGTGGGATTTTTTATGAAATCGTTGTGGGATGCGCATGATTGCTTGACAATGACGTTGAAATACACATATAGTGTGAGGCAATGACTACGTTTGGATAGAGATGTGTCTCCGCTATTGAGGAAATCCGCATGCCCGATAAGTTGGTAATTGTCGAATCACCTGCCAAGGCCAAAACCATTGGTAAGTATCTTGGTACTGGATATCGTGTGCTCGCATCTGTCGGTCACGTGCGTGATTTGCCCGAAGGGAGCGAATCCATCGATGTCGATCACGATTTCGCACCAACGTACGTCGTCATGCCTGAAAAAGAGCAGGTGGTGGCCCAACTGCGCACATCCGCACGCAGTGCCAGTGCCGTCTACATGGCCACTGACCCTGACCGCGAAGGCGAAGCGATTGCGTGGCACATTGTGCAGGCCATCAACATCCCCAAAAAGACCCCCATCCATCGGGTCACCTTTACCGAAATTACGCCAAACGCGGTCAAACAGGCTATCGCCCAACCGCGTGACATCGATATGTCGCTTGTTGATGCCCAACAAGCACGCCGCGTGCTCGATCGTCTCGTCGGGTACCGGCTGTCGCGCGTGCTCTGGAAGCGCGTACGCCGTGGCTTGTCCGCAGGGCGCGTACAGTCTGTTGCCGTGCGTTTGGTCGTCGAACGCGAGCGCGAAATACAAGCGTTTGTGCCACAGGAATACTGGAGCATAGAGGCTGATTTGTTGCAACAAACCGCCAAAGCGACGCCGTTTCGTGCTAGCCTAATCGAGGTCGCAGGGCGCAAGCTCGATAAGTTTGATATCAACAATGCCACACGGGCCCACGAAATTGTCGCAGATCTGACCAACGCACAATGGCAGGTTGCTGCAGTCAAACGCAGTGACAAACGCCGCAACGCGGCTCCGCCATTTACGACGAGTACCATGCAACAAGAGGCCTCGCGCAAGCTGGGCTTTTCGGCCAAAAAGACGATGATGGTGGCGCAGCAACTCTACGAAGGCATCGACCTCGGCAGCGAGGGGACCGTCGGCTTGATTACCTATATGCGTACGGACAGCGTGAACGTGTCACAGGATGCCCAACACGAGGCCCGCGCATTTATTCAAGGTCAGTACGGCGCAGATGCGGTACCCGCCAAACCCAACGTCTATACCACCAAAGCACGTGGTGCCCAAGAAGCCCACGAAGCGATTCGCCCGACTGCGGTGAGTCGCATGCCTGCTGTACTCAAAGCACATCTGAGCCATGATCAGTCACGTTTGTACGATTTGATTTGGAAGCGGTTTGTCGCAAGTCAGATGGCACCAGCTATCTTTGACAGCATGACCGTGGATATCGCAGCTGGACGGACATTGACCACACCGGCACCCTACACGTTCCGCGCCACGGGCTCGGTCCTCAAGGTGCCAGGGTTTTTGGCGGTGTACAACGTGAGTCTCGACGATGGCGAAGAAGACGAAGACAGCGAGCGCCGCTTGCCGATGCTGACGGCCGGCGAGGCTCTGACGCTCAAAACGCTAACGCCCAATCAGCACTTCACCGAGCCGCCGCCGCGCTACAGTGATGCCAGCCTCATTAAAGAACTCGAACGATTAGGTATCGGTCGCCCGTCCACGTATTCGCCGACGATTGCTACGATTGTTGACCGCAAATACGTGGAACAACAGAATCAACGCTTTGTGCCGACAGTGCTGGGCATTACCGTCAATGATTTGCTCGTCAACGACTTTGCAAACATTGTCGACTACGAATTCACATCCGACCTCGAAAAACGTCTCGACACCATTGCCGAAGGCAATATGCCGTGGGTGCCCGTGGTGCGCTCGTTCTACGATCCATTCAATGCAGCGATTGTGGCCAACACCGGCGTACGCGTCGATGTGGGGACCGGACTCCCGTGCCCCAAATGTGACGGTGGCATGTTGATCGTGCGCTTTGGCCGCCAAGGTGAATTTATCGGCTGTAACCGCTATCCCGATTGTCAATTCACTAGCGACTTCACTCGTGACGAACATGGCAATATTGCCCTCAAAGGCCGCAATGACGACGGTGAACCGACGATTGTGCCGGATGTGACGTGCGATAGCTGTGGTGGCCCCATGGTGATGCGCAAAGGGCGTTTTGGCAACTTTTTGGCATGCACCAAGTACCCCGAATGCCGGGGGACACGCAAACTCGGCCGCGATGGCAAACCGGTAGCACCACCAGAACCCACCGGCGTGGGATGTCCCAAATGCCAACAAGGGCAACTGTTGGCCCGGCGTGGCAAATTCGGTCGCCCATTTTATGGGTGTAATCGCTACCCGCAATGCGATTACTTGGTCAATGATTTGGCCGAAGTGGCAAATTTTGATCCTGCTGCCGAAGC
>CAZIKU010000026.1:0-12048 GCA_964539815.1 uncultured Klebsiella sp.
AACAAATCGGTTACAATCCACAACCGATTACATTTTCTGACACAACGCGCGTCATGGTGTGGCCAGGACTTGCCACCCAACCCGAAAACTACGATGCCGACGCATGTCACGAAGCAAATACGCTTGCGCTACGACTGGATGCAATAAAGCAACGGCATGCGTACATGAATATACCGAAGCCACCTATATTCTAGCGTCACCCTGGACCATATGTGTTGTTCATATGAATCATGGAACACAGCACATTCTTCATTCCTAACAATACCTACGCCAAAATGACTTGCATCATTGTGTTTCCAATATCGTTTTGGGAACTGACCTGCAACCACCACCGCTGCGTATGCTACGTTCGCATAATCTGCTGCGAGCTTCGCTCGGGCATCGTTAGCACGGGCGAATATGAGTCGCCCCTACGAGTTCGCTCTTCATGATGACAAACCGATTTTGGGCGATGCGGGATTATGCATACGTCCGCCGCACTACAGAATGGATTAAACATCCCGCATGCGCACACAGAGTTGCTGAAAGGGCGGATCAATGCACCGCCATACGAACAACGTGTGGCCTCGATTGGCGTACGCATTGCAATGAATCATGGAACACAGCACATTCTTCATTCATAATTCTTCATTCATAATTCTTCATTCATAATTCTTCATTCATAATTCTTCATTCTTAATTCTTCATTCTTAATTCCCAACGCTGGGTATAATATCTATGTTCGTCCGTTATTTGGGTCGAAAGGAAACAACCCATGTCACAGGCCGCCTTGCACTACGCCGCGAGCAATAGCGAGCGCTTCCTCGAAGAACTCAAAGCACTTATCCGCATCCCCAGCATCAGCGGTATTTCAGACTATCACCCCGATGTGCGCCGTGCCGCCGAATGGCTGGTAGCACACCTCAACAGCACCGTGGGCTTCAGCAATGCCCGCGTCGTCGAAGAAGTTGGCCTGCCACTCGTCTATGCCGAGCGCATGATTGACCCCAGCAAACCGACCGTACTGGTCTACGGTCACTTTGACGTGCAACCTGTGGACCCCGTTGAACTCTGGAAAACACCACCGTTTGAGCCCACCCTAGTCGGCGAAAGTCTGTATGCCCGCGGTGCCGTCGACGACAAAGGCCCCACCTTGGCCATCGTCAAAGCCCTCGAATCACTCATCGCCACCCAAGGACTCAACGTCAACATCAAGATTCTGCTCGAAGGCGAAGAAGAATCCGGCAGTGAATCGATTAGTCATTATGTCGAGCACAATGCAGCTGCACTGGCCTGCGACTACGTGCTGATTCTCGACACCGGGATGGTCGCCAAAGATGTGCCCACCATCACGCACTCGCTGCGTGGCATGACCTACGTTGAAATCACCGCCAAGGGTGCCAAAGGTGACCTGCACTCGGGTGGCTACGGTGGCATTGCCCCCAACCCACTCCAGGCACTAGCCTGGGTGCTGAGCGACCTCAAAGGCCGCGACGGCTACATCAATCTGCCGGGGTTGTATGACATGCTCCGCCCGCTGAGTAGCGAAGAACGGGCCATCCTCGAGCGCCAGTCCCAACAACGTGGCGAAATCATGATGGCAGCCGCAGGCATCGACTCATTCCCCGGTGAAAAGCAGTACAGCGCCATGGAACGCATGACATCACGCCCCACCTTCGAAGTCCACGGCATCATCGGAGGCTTTGTGGGCGAAGGCACCAAAACCGTCATCCCTGCCGAAGCCAAAGCCAAAGTCAGCCTGCGCCTGGCCCCTGGTCAGGATTCACAAAAGGTCTTTGCGTTGCTCCAAAAACGCGTCAAAGAGCTGGCTCCCGAAGCCGTCACCATGGATGTGGTCTGGCTCAATGGCGGTGAACCGCTGTTGCTGCCACTCGATGCCCCCGTGCTGCAGATTGCTGCCGAGGCCTACGGTGCCGAATTCAGCGAAGCCGTCGAATATGTGCGCGGTGGTGGCTCGATTCCAGTAGCAGCCTTGTTTGACCGCTACCTCAAAGCCCCCTGCATCATGCTCGGCTTCGGGTTGTCCGACGACAACGTGCATGCGCCCAACGAGAAGTTCCACTTGCCCTACTACGCCAAGGCTATTCGCTCGTGTATTCGCTTCTTTAGTCTGCTTGGGAGTCGGCATGGATAATCGCCAAAAACGTATTTATCTGAGCATTGCGGGGTTAATCTTTATTTCGATTTCGATGTTTAGTCAATATACAAGCAATGGCATTCAACCGATTTCGTGGATTACACTGATTATCTCAATCGTTTTCATGATGGCATCGCGCTACTACCGCGATAAATAGCACACACCACACCCCCTGTGGCGTACGCCACAGGGGGTGGTGGCTATTACGGGCCGGTTTCTAATGTGATAAATTGATCAGCACTACTACCAAAGACATAGATGGTATCCTGTCCCTCAATTTGGATGGCCACAGCCCCCGTACTAAAGCGCACCACGGTCGCAGGTGCAGTGGTGGCAGCACTCAATGCGGTCCCCAAATGGTCGCGCATGCCCCACGTTTGCATGATGGCTTTGCCGATGTTTTTGGTGATTTGGATGATGCCGTCGATGTAGACGTCCAAATCACTCTGTTGCCAAGTATCAACGATACGGCGCATAGTGGTTTTGGTGATATACATCACTTCGTTGATATTGGGCAAATGGAACGCTGTCCCCTGCACAAAGCGCTGATACGTGATATTGAGTTTGTCGACGGCAGTTGCACATCCCAAACTAAACGACACGGCATGTTCGATGCCACGCATGGCCGCCGGCAACTGCTGACAGACCACGGGCGTCGCCTGATAGCTGACGGCACCGAGTCGCCCCAGCAATACCTCGTAGGCCGTGCCTGCATTTTCGCTATGCCATTCCATGCGGCGCCGTTCGAAGTACTGCACAGGGCCACTCCAGCCTTCGTTGCTTTCGGTGGTGCGCCCAGTGATTGGATAACCAAATCGTGCCAGTCCACCGTTTTTACGCCAATAGGATAAAAACGGCTCGCATACGCTATACCCAGTCACGGGGAAGAATTGACATCCGGGTGCGGCACTCTCGGCTCCTTGTTGCCACGGGCGCCCTTGTTGGGCGAGCACCAACGCACCAAGCCGCCCCGCCAACACACCGGTGCTGCCATGATCTTCGAGGCGATCACGCTCGAACCACTGCACCGGCCCCGTCCATGCACCTTCGATGGTTTCGACCTGCAAAGGACTTATCGGGTAGCCAAAAACTGCCAGCCCGCCATTTTTCTGCCAATATGCCAAAATCGGGTCACTGACACAGTACCCGGTCATCTCAAAACACTGCGTGCGTTGCGCGTGTACCGGCTGCGCATGCTGCACAAATAAAAAGCACGTTGCACAAATAATCAACCAACGCCACATAGATTTTTCAATGCTCCTTAAATCGGTTCCACTGCATATTTTACATGATATACGGTGGGCGTTCGAATCTGGTAGGAGCGGCATGCTGTGCACACAACGTCGTTTGATTGTGCACAGCCACTCACCACCACGCAACGTGGCACGGCAAAGTGAGCGCACTGTAGTACCCGCACGTTGTACGATGTTGCATCAATGTCAGCAATCACTGCGACAATCGTCACGACTGCCCAACACAGTCACTATCGCCGGCACACGTGTGGTATGGGTGCCCTGCGCACACCGCTACCAACGCCACGTGTATTCACTATCAGCTGCAATCGTGACGGGTACCGCATCAATTTGTGGGTGTACGACGGATACATCCAAGGCATCACCGAGCGCAGTATTCCGTACCGTCAAAGACTGCGCGGTCAGCGTAATATCGACCAAATGGGCACCAACCCAGAGGCCATTCAACGTCATTTCTGGCCATTCTGCGGGGAGTCTTGGCGTCAACGTGATGCGATGGTGGTAGGCATCGGGCGCTACACCAAAAAGCCCGGCTACAACGCCCTGTGCAAACAGTCCAGTTGACCACAACTGCAGGAAACAAATCCCTTGGGGGATGAGTTCTTTCATCAAACCGAGCGTGCCATGACGCGTAGTTTCGCCGATGGCTTTGAGCCATTTAACGCCGCTGGTCACATCACCTTGCGCCAACGCCGTCAATGCGAGGAGTCCCGTAGGCAACGTCCAAACGCGATCTTCGACGGCACGCGTATGCATCAAGCCCCATTCATTGACAAAATCACGTGCTACGCGTGCGTAGACGGCTCGTTGGCGCGCTGGACTCGCGATACCGGTCTGAGCCGGCACGATTACCGTCCAGTGTCCATCGAGTTGCAGCGTACCATCGCGGTGCATTGAATCCGCATATAGCGACTCTGCGGGCAGCCACCACGCCGCCTCGAAACGCTGTGCTAATGCATCGGCATAGCCTCGCCATTGTATAGCACTGGTTGTATCTGCGAGCACATCGGCCATGCCCGCCAGTGCATGCAACGCCTGATAGAGGTAACAGACGCTGTCGAGCTTGAATGGCCCCATGCCGTGGCGTTCGACCATGCCATCACCGTACGGCCAGTGCTGCCCTGTGAGCACTCCCATGACATGCGACATCCCCTCGGCACACACGGGATACCAGAGTTCGATGCTGGTCCGGTCACCGCTCCACTGGAAGTAGTCCCAGCACGCCACTGCAAACTGTGGCGTTTCTTGCGCATTGCCGGGGTGAAAGACACGCCCATTGGTCGTGATTTCGTGGGGGACACGACCACATGCGTTGAGCGCATATCCCGCCAGCGTATGCAGGGCATGCGCCGTCTGCGTGCCCATACCCGCTGCCATCAACCCTGGGACAGCGTAGGTCGTGTCGCAGCCAAAGAGTTGCGGATATTCGGGGATGCCCGCGTATAAATACCGCCCAAGATCGGGGAGATCTGCAGCGAGTTGATGCATGTTGTGGGCCGCAATCTGCCAGTAGGCGTTCAAATCACCATCTGGCGTCTGCAGTTGCGGCACCCGTGACTGCTGTTGTGTGGCGTGTTGGGCGCTCGCATGCGCGGCCGTTGCATATTTCCCGCACCAGCGTTGTGCCAGCTTGCGTGCTTTTATTGCCGTCGTATGACTCACCGCAATCACGAATTCAAAGGATGTTGCAGCACCAGGTGCGAGGTGGAATTGCGCTCCCGCCAGCAGTCGATTCCCGACAATCTGCCACGGCATACTCAGCGTACTTTGCACCACCACTGTATGAGTCCGTACTGGGGTCTGGTAGCGAAATTCGACATGGTGAGGTGTCGAAATGGCTTCTGCCCCAACAGGCATACCGCCAAACCAACAACCACGGATGTCCATGTCGATGCCCAATGATATATTGCCTTCCCACACCTGCACATGCGGATTGTGGATGTGAATCCGTCCCACTACTGCCGACTGATCAACGACGAATGTGTGTGCGACCGTGACATGCACGGTATCGGTATGATAGACATGACTGACGGTCGCTGGTGTGGTGGTGCAGGATGTTGCCGTCGGCAGTGCAGTGCCATCAACGAGGATGTACCAGCCATCAGCCACACGAATGGGGTGCGCCCATAACCCACCCATCTTGCCCACAGTGTGTTCATCACCGTATGCAACGCATTGCCCACCAAGACTAGCCACCATGTACATATGTGGATTACTCAAGAAGTATGGCGTATGTGCGGGGCGCTCAGCGTGCCATCGGATGTCTGCGAGCGTGAAGTGTTGGTGCGTGTGCATCGCGTGTCCTTGTCACAACGGTATCGCTACTATCATAATTGGTTTCACAATAGCTGTCTCATCTGCATGCTTTGACCAAATTACTAAATCAATGTATAATTTGTGTTAAGACTATATTAAATAACTATATATGAGGTAGTGCGTGGCACGACTGTTTTTTGCGACGGATATTCACGGGTCAGATATTTGCTGGAAAAAATTCCTGAATGCGGCGCGATTTTATGATGTCACCACGCTCATTCTCGGCGGAGACATGACGGGCAAGGCGTTGGTGCCCATCTTTGCGAACCTAGATGGGAGTTATCACGCCACGCTGTTGCAACAAGAATTCGTGTTAGCGGACGAAGCCGCAGTCATCGATATGGAACGCAAGGTAGCTAGTCGTGGTTACTATCCGTTCCGCGTCAGTGCTGGGCAAATCGAGGCTTTTCGTGAGAATCCGGCGCTCGTCGACCGGTTTTTCCACGAACAGATGCATCTCGCACTCGCGCGCTGGCTGGTGCTTGCCGATGAAAAACTCGCAGGGAGCGGCATTCGTTGTTTGGTATCACCCGGCAATGATGACCCGTTTGAAATCGACGAACTCTTGGGCACGGCCAAGCACATATCCCTCGCCGAGGGACGGGCAATCGATATTGGAGAAGGATTCACCGTCGTGTCGAGTGGTTGGGCCAATGTCACGCCATGGCACACCTATCGCGAGTTGGCCGAAGATCGCTTGTACGATTACCTGAAGAAGATGATTCCTAGTGATATCTCGATGGAAAAGGCCATCTTCAACTTTCATTGTCCACCATATGCATCCAACTTGGATGACGCGCCAGAAATTGATGAACAGTTGAATGTCATCAATGCCGGTCACACCCTGGTACCAGTGGGAAGCAAGGCGGTACGTCAGCTGATTGAGGAATACCAGCCGTTGTTGTCGTTGCACGGACACATCCACGAAGGCAAAGGCACTGCTCGTATTGGGCGCACCTTGTCCATCAATGCGGGGAGCATGTACGAACAAGGTGTCCTCCAGGGCGTAGTCATCGACCTCGACCCTAATCCCAAAAAAGGCTTTTTCGGCGGCGCCAAAAGTCATATCCGTAGCTACACCCTGACCACGGGGTAGTGAATATTGTGCACGCGAGATGTGTTTCTCGGTGATGTATTGATAGCTTGTATGAAGGAGGGTTAGTACATGAGTAGTGAGGCAACGGCTCAACCAAAAGGTGATGCAGCGTTATTCCTCCGCAAGGCGACGGGGCTTGTCCGGTCGTGGTCCGTTTTTGATGCATTCATTTATGCGTTTTTTTCAATCAATTTGGTCACACTTGGACTCACTTCGATCAGCCAAATGTACTACTTCAGTGGCGGTTTATTGTACGGGCTGGTCGTCTTTGGTGTGTTGATTTTGGCCGAAGTCGTAGTCTATGCAGGGCTCATTGCCGTGATGCCGCGTGCTGGTGGTGATTACGTCTGGCAGAGTCGCATTCTCGGCAGTGGCATCGGCTTTGTATTGTCGGTGACCGGCTGGTGGTTCATTTTGTGGTTGTGGACGCCGCTCTACGGCGACGCCTTGCGCCGCATCGTGATTGTGCCAATCGCTGCCATTTTGGGTCAAACCAACATATGGCAAAGCTTCAATGGCGACCCCACCTTCAATTTCATTGCCACGATTATCACGCTGGCGTTTGTGACGGCGGTGGTTGTGGTCGGCATGAAGCGCTACGCTACCTTCCAGAAGTGGTCATTTTGGATTGGTAATGCGGGGCTTCTGATTGTCATCGCCATGCTCTTTTCTGTTGATCAGGCCACCTTCAAAACGAACTTCATCAGCCAAAGCCAAGCCTTGTTTGGCGCGGGTGCGGATGTCTATGATCGCACAATAGCGTTAGGTGATGCAGCCGGGGCGGTCAACATGTTGGTGGGTGGGAGCATCAACGACATCATGTTGTTGCTGCCGATTATCGCCTACTTCTTGCTCTATCCCAACTGGGGGGCCACGCTCTACGGCGAAGTCAAAGGTGCCGACGACTTCAAGCGCAACTTTAGTGGCATGGCACTCGCCGTCGTCGTGACTGTCGTCTTGTTGATTCTACTCTGTCTCGCCATTGATCACGCCATGACCTGGCAGTTCTTTGTGCAGTCGAGTGCCGCCTATTGGAATTACACGTGGGGATCCTCACCCGATGCCCCAGCATTGCCGGTCTGGCCGTATCCGGCGCTACTGGCAGCCATGATGACCAACAACAGCATCTTGCAGTTGGTGATTATTGTGGCCATGAGTTTTTGGTTCTTTGGGTGGGCAGGGAGCATGTTCTTGTCGTCGACACGCGTCATCTTTGCAGCCGCCTTCGACCGCTTGTTGCCCGAAGCAGTGGCCAGTGTCAACGAATCAACCCGCACCCCCAACTGGGCGTTGGCGTTGATGGTGGTACCCAGTATTCCGGTGGCATACCTGTACGCATTCAACATGTTTAACTTTGCCTCATTGACGTTGGCGGCCACGCTGGTCATCGGGGTGACATTCTTTGGGACGAGCATTGCAGCCACGATTATGCCGTACACCAAAAAAGACCTCTACGATGCCTCACCCATCGCCAAGTACCGTGTGGCAGGGGTACCGATGTTGAGCATTGTTGGTGCCATCAACACGCTCTTTATCGGGTACATGCTGTATCAGTGGTTGCTCGACCCCGATGCAATGTTTGGTATCGGCTACAGTATCAACGAGAATGGTGTCAAAAACGACACATCGCTGATTTTCATGGGCATCCTGTACGGTGTGGCACTGTTGATTTACATTGGCATGCGCATGTATCGTCGTTCCAAGGGTGTTAATCTCGATGTCTTGTACCGCGAGATTCCCGCAGAATAGACCGTTTGGAGTACGCTCCCACCATGGAAATCATGGTGGGAGCGTCGTCACGTCAAAGGACATCAGATGACGGAGATTATTGAATCGGCCAAAGCGTTGGTCGACGGCGCACGGGCACAGGGTCTGAGTATCCGCTTGCTGGGCGGGATTGCTGTCGCAATTCATTGTCCCGAAAGTGTCAATCCCGGGCGCAGTTATCGCGACATTGACGCGTATATCCCAGCCAAATCACAGTCTGCAATCAGCATGTACATGCTACAAACCGGCTATGTGGCCGACAAAGAGTTCAATTTGTTGAATGGCGATACGCGGCTGCTGTTCCATGACCCCACACATCAGCGTCAACTCGACATCTTTGTGGGTGAATTCAACATGTGCCACCGCATTCCGTTGAGTGTCGATGCGCATCCATATACGGTAGCAGTAGCCGAACTGTTGCTCACCAAACTGCAAATCATCAAGCTCAATCCCAAAGATGCCCACGATGGATGTGCGTTACTCCGCTACCTGCACATCGGCACGAGTCCAGCACACGCAAGCACCCGCCAGCGCTTGGCACAGTTGTGTGGCAATGACTGGGGTCTGTGGCGCACATTGACGCTTAATTTGGAGCGCTGTGTGCAATACACAGTCACACACTGCCCCGAATTCACAGCTGACGTGACTGCCGAGTCCGTTGCCTTGCGCAATATGCTCGACGCGGCACCCAAGAGTTTGGCGTACAAAATGCGTGCCACACTCGACGACAAAGTCAAGTGGTACGAAGAGCCCGAAGAGGTGGAGCGCTAACGGCGTTCGTGCGTTGTGGTATACTTTTCGGCAGTATAGCTAATGGTGTGCAAAGACAGAGGGCTATGTTCAACAAAGTTTTGATTGCTAATCGTGGAGAAATTGCAGTACGCATTGTGCGTGCCTGTCACGAATTGGGCATCCGCGCCGTAGTGGCATATAGCGAAGCCGATCGCTACTCGTTGGCGGTACGTACTGCTGACGAGGCCGTGTGTATCGGACCAGCACCATCCCCACGCTCATACCTCAACCAGTCTGCGCTGATTAGCGCGGCGCGCATTACGGGGTGTGACGCCATTCATCCCGGGTACGGATTTTTGTCCGAGAATGCATACTTTGCCGAAATCTGTGCGCAATACGGCATCACGTTCATCGGACCTAGTCCTGAGGCCATTCGCCTGATGGGCGACAAAGTCGAAGGACGCAACACCATGCGTGCCGCAGGTGTACCGATTGTGCCTGGCTCAGATGGCGAACTCAAATCACTCGAAGACGCCATCGAACTTGCGAGCACAATCGGCTACCCTGTATTGCTCAAACCGGCAGGTGGTGGCGGTGGTCGTGGGATGCGTGTGGCCAATGACGAAGGTGAACTCGCACGCTATTTTACGACTGCCAAAAGCGAAGCCGAATCGGCCTTTGGCAATGGGGCATTGCTGCTCGAGAAGTATCTGCCCAAAGTACGCCACGTCGAGATTCAGGTCCTTGCTGACCAGTATGGCAATGCCATCCATTTGGGCGAACGTGATTGCTCGTCACAGCGACGTCACCAAAAAATCATCGAAGAAGCACCATCCCCAGCAGTGACCCCAGCCATTCGTGCGGCTATGGGCGAAGCCGCCCTCAAGGGTGTGCGTGCCATGAATTATGTCAATGCTGGCACCATGGAATTCTTGATGGATCCGGCGGGCAATTTTTACTTCATCGAAATGAACACGCGTATTCAAGTCGAACATCCGGTGACCGAGTTGGTAACTGGCGTTGATTTGGTGCGCTGGCAACTGCTCATCGCGAGTGGTGAACATCTGACGTTGACACAAAAGGACATCCAATTCAACGGTCATGCTATTCAGTGCCGCGTCAACGCCGAAGACCCCGAGCGTGATTTCATGCCATCTGTTGGAGAAATCCAGTACTACCTGCCCCCAGGTGGCCCAGGCGTGCGTGTTGATTCACACCTCTACAACGGCTACAGTGTCCCCGGGAACTACGATTCACTGCTGGCCAAAATGCTGGTGTGGGCACCTGACCGCGATCAGGCGATTATCCGCATGAAACGCGCGCTCACCGAAACGGTCATCCATGGCATCAAAACAACGATTCCATTCCAACTGTCGCTGCTTGATGACGACACATTTCAGCATGGCTTCATGCACACACGCTATGTGGGTGAAATGATGCCAAAGTGGCTGGAGTCACGCAAGAAATAGCACTGGGGCTTTTGATACATGCACACGCAGTCAGGTAGTCCTGACTGCGTGTGTTTTTGCATGATACACATCATATGCTCATCTCAATGGGCTATCTTTAGGCAGTATTGCGTAGTACGATGAATGAGTAACCCATTCTGTCAAGGAATCCATTATGAAAATCCCAAACAGTGTCGTCGTCGTCACTGGAGCTGGCAACGGCATCGGTCGCGAAGTCACCCTCGAGTTAGTGCGCCGTGGTGCACGGGTCGCCGCAGTCGATATTAGTGCCGATGCGCTTGCAAACACAGCACAACTCGTTACCACACCTGGCAGCATCAGCACACACGTAGTCAACGTTGCTGACCTCGCACAAGTACAAGCCCTCCCTGCAGCCGTGATGGCGGCATATGGGCAGATTGACGGGTTGATTAATGTCGCTGGCGTCATTCAAAAATTCAAAAAAGTGCATGATTTGGCGTATGACGAGATACACCGCGTCTTTGATATCAATTTCTTTGGTGTGGTGCACATGGTGAAAGAATTCCTGCCACATTTGTTGCAACGCCCTGCTGCACAAATTCTCAATGTGTCGAGTATGGGTGGCTATGTGCCTGTACCTGGACAAACCATGTATGGCGCATCCAAAGCCGCGCTCAAACTTTTTACTGAAGGATTGCGATCAGAGCTCAAAGGCACCTCCGTAGGGGTATCGCTCTTGTTCCCCGGAGCCATCGCCACCAATATTTCGGTAAATTCGGGTGCAATGACGCAGGCCGAAGCTGAAGCAATGGCCAAACAAGCCGGGGATAAATTCAAATCGACACCGGCACCAGTCGCTGGCAAGCTCATTGTGGATGCATATGAACAGAACAGCTATCATGCATTTGCGGGTTCAGATGCCAAAACGATGGATATTTTGTCACGAATTGCACCGGAATATGCAGCCAATCTAATCCAAACACAAATGGCGAGCCTACTCAAATAATTCCTACATCCGCAACGAGTAGTGATTACTGCGCGTTGCGGATTTTTTGCGTTTTTGAGGGGCATATACATCCAACCACCGATATTTTACGTATTTTTTGGCGAACGGTGTGGCAGAAAGGATGCAACAATGACCAAAATGGTCAGCCCAAGTGTTGAGTGGAATACGCTCATTGCACAAGCAAAAGCGCTCGTACCAGAAGCATTTAGTAGCGATGGGCGCGTACTCAATTTGATTGAAGGGCAGTGGGGCCATCCTGGCCATGCCAAGACGTATATTTCGGCGGTTGATGGCACGGTGATGGGTGGCTT
>CAZIKU010000026.1:12058-26789 GCA_964539815.1 uncultured Klebsiella sp.
CGAAGCCAAACGTGCCGTACGCTACTGCGCCCAAGAATTCAAAACGTGGTCGAAAGTATCACTCGACCAACGCAAACAACGCGTCGTCGAGACACTCGCACTTCTCAAGCAACACCGTGAGTTAATCGGTCGACTGCTTATCTGGGAAATCGGCAAACCGTATGCCACCGCGATGACTGATGTCGACCGCTGTATTAGCGGTGTCGAATGGTATGTCGAACAAATCGACTCCCAGATGCACAAACGCACCCCACTCGGCGTTATTTCAAATATTGCCTCCTGGAATTACCCGTTATCCGTGCTGGTGCATGCCATGTTGGTGCAAGTACTAGCCGGTAATTCAGTTATCGCCAAGACACCGACCGATGGCGGCTTGTACGCCCTGACGGTGTCACTCGCACTGGCACGCCGCTGTGGCTTGCCCGTATCGTTGGTGAGTGGATCGGGTGGCCAACTGAGCGAAGCCTTGGTACGCAATGCAGATGTCGACTGCTTGGCATTTGTGGGTGGCAAAAGCAATGGTCGTGATATTGCGGCCAGCTTGTACGATCGCGACAAGCGCTATATGCTCGAGATGGAAGGTATCAACGTCTACGGGATTTGGGAATAGTCGGACTGGGGCAACCTGGCGTCACAACTCAAAAAGGGCTATGACTACGGCAAACAGCGTTGTACGGCATATGTACGCTTCGCCGTGCAGCGGCAACTTTTCCCCAAATTCCTCGACATGTATATCCCTGTGCTCAAATCACTCAAGTACGGCAACCCGACATTGGTCGATAATGCGGATGATCCACTACCAAGCCTCGACTTCGGGCCACTCATCAACGCCAAAAAGGTAGAAGAGTTGCGCGTGATGAAGAGCGAAGCAGTGGCCCTCGGCGCATTGGGCATTTATGAAGGCGAACTTGATGACTCGCTCTTTTTGCCCGGCCAAGACACATCGGCATACTTTGGGCCAACGTCGGTGCTCAACGTCCCCCGCAATGCACGCCTCCACCACAATGAGCCGTTTGGACCACTCGACACGATTGTGATTGTCGATCGCATCGAGGAACTCGTCGCAGAAATGAACATCTCAAACGGGTCGCTCGTATCGTCGCTGGCATGTGACGATGATCGCCTCGCCAAAGAAATTTCCGGCGACCTGCGTTCGTACAAAGTGGGCGTCAACAAGATTCGCTCCCGCGGTGACCGTGACGAAACATTCGGTGGGATTGGTCAATCGTGGAAGGGCTGCTTTGTCGGTGGGAAGTATCTGGTGCAGTCCATCACCGTAGGCCAACCGGGCGAGCGGCTGTATGGTAACTTCCCCGATTACACGCTTCTCCCTGACGTCCGTTAACGTCTACTACCACACACGCATCTACGGCATCGCTGGGCTACACGCCATAGCGATGCCGTATACTATGGTCATCATCACCACGTGAAATGAGGTTGATATGCCCGCACTCCTTGCCACACGACCCGACCCTAGTGCTCCACCACAGATCGAGTATGTCACAACGGCGCCACTCAGCAACGGCAATGTGACCATCGCAGTGAGTCATTCGGCCATCAATTACAAGGATGCCCTGGCAATTTGCAATCGGGCGCCCATTTTGCGCAGTTTCCCCATGGTGCCAGGCATTGACCTTGCAGGCGTGGTGCAATCGTCAGACGATCCACGCTGGCAGGTTGGGCAGGCCGTCGTTATTGCTGGCCGGGGCATTGGCGAACGCCGCTCGGGTGGCTATGCCAGCATTACCTGCCAACCTGGCGATATCTTGAGTGCACTCCCAGTTGGACTGACCCCACATGATGCCATGGCGCTTGGCACGGCGGGCATCACGGCGGCGATGTGTGTTGACGCCATCGTCCGACATGGAATCACCCCCGGCGAACGCCCCGTGCTGGTCACAGGGGCAACAGGCGGTGTCGGCATGCATGCAATATCGATGCTCAGTCGGCGTGGGTATGCGGTCACGGCGGTCACTGGACGCCCACTATATACCGATCACCTGCTCCGTTGTGGCGCAACGATGGTGATTGGCCGCGACGACGTTGCCGGGGACAAACCACTCGAACGCGAACGATGGGCGGCTGTCGTTGATACGGTGGGTGGTAGCACGGCACAAGCCGCCATTCGTAGCACCGCGTACGGTGGTGTGATTGCCATGTGTGGTAATGCAGGAGGTGCCGAATTAGCGCTGACTGTCTACCCACTGATTTTACGGGGTATCAGCATCGTCGGCATCGATTCAGTCAATGGTCCCCAAGCCGGCGTCGATCGAGCCTGGCACCATGCAGCCGCAGATTGGGACATGGCACGGGTAGGACATATGATTCAAACGATTCCCCTCGCACAAGTCCCGGCTGCATGTGCCGACCTGCTCAATGGACTACGGATTGGGCGTACGGTGGTCACACTGTAGCAACAACAACTAACACGCCCCATGCACTTATTGTGCATGGGGCGTGTTGTGTTTGGGTGGAATTACTCCACGATGAGTTTGCGCACATGAATGTGCGTATCTACGTCTTCAGGGACATTTTGTTCGGCGATCAACAATTTGAATGCCGAAACCGATAACCCATCGGGCAAAGCGAACGACACATCAGCATCTGCGCCCGAATTAGGGAACTCTTGGACGAAGCTTTGGTCGCCATCGGCGGTAGTCACGGTCAGTGTGGCATTGAAGTTGTGCATACCAGAGAGCTTGGTGCCAATCGTTTTGATTGCCACGGCTTGTGTAAAGGCTACTTGCACTTCAAACGAATTACTGCCGGTGCTACGAATCAACGAATCGTCGTTTTCGTCGAACAGGTCGGGGATAGAGCCCATGTCAAACTCTGTGACCGTTACATTGGCATCAACGCCCTTGACCGGTACAGTCTGCGAGCGACGCTGTCCTTCTGACGTGCTGTTCGGTGCCGGGTTTTGCCCTGCTGACATGTCAGGCAATGACGGGAGTTTGATGCCGTTGGGATCAATAATCATCGAACTCGGTTCGAGGGTGGGTACCGGAACGAGCATCGGTTTGGCCGTGCCTTTGAGAGCAGCGCTATAAAAGAGCGGCGTCCCATCGGGCATGGTATGCAGTACAGGGAGGAATTGGTCTTTACAGGATTCCACGTTGGGTGAGGGCACCTCTGAATCAAAACTCCATATCATCACTGCCGGGCGATCGGTTTGTGCCAGACTTTCACACGTGAGTTGATCCGCGGGATCAAAGCGTTTGAGCATCTCAGGACGATTCATTTGGATTTGTGAGAAAAACGGCTCAGGAATGCCGTCGCGCCAGCAACAACCAATCACGTAGACGGACGTATCCGGAGAAAGCGAATTGGCGTATTTGACGATTTCACGACCGATAGGGACATCGTTGTACGGCATGCCAGATACATAGCGCACAAAGTAGCGGTCAATGTTTTGTTGGAGTGACACGATGAAAATAATCGTAGCGACAATACCAGCGATGCTCGCCCAGCGTGTTTTGAGGCGCGTATAGATTTCGTAGAGTCCCATGGCCACAAATATATACGCATATGGCGCGGCACCAATACTTCGTGATGCTGACGGCACTTGATCGGGATAGCGCAATACCAACATCGATGGCACATGCAACAAGACAAATGGGATCAACAAGACAGGTGCCATGCGACGAAATTCCGGCTTGAAACACGCAGCAATCCCGATGACAAACAACACGCTACTGACGATGTCGATGTGTGGCAACAGTTTGGGATTACTACGAAAGACGGTGTCGCCCATGACGAAGTAGGCACCGACGGCGCGCAAGAGAATTTCGATGAGGCGACTAGGAGCCAAATCAGTGGTTTCGAACTTTTCACTGATGTAATTCCCTGTAATCGATGCAGGATCAGTGATGTACATGATGATAAACGGCAATGACCCAACCAACGTGGCAATCGTAAAGACGATGATGTCACGCTTGTTGGGGATTACACCGGTACGCCACAAGGCGACCACCGTCAACCACATCACAGGCGGGACCACGAACGATTGAGGATATGAGTAGAGACCACAGGTCGCAAATAGTGCGGCTGCAATCAACCATCCTTGGCGCTGGCCATTGATGAAACGGAGCAACGCATACAGCGATGCAATCGTCACCAACGGCACAAAAATCTGCGAATTGCCCAGCCGGCTAAAGACCAACAACCACGAACCGCTGCCGGCTACGGCCAATGCGATAATCCCCGGGTGACGCCCAAAAAGCTGGCGTACGCTGCCGACCACCAATCCGACTATCAACAAACTGGTCAGAATCGATGCGATTTTGATTTGGTCGTAGCCGGTGCCGATAGTGGTGATGAGCGGAGCAATCATGTAGTGGTAGAGGGGGCCAGAACTGAGCGAGAAGTACCACGGCCATTCCCAGCGTAATACGCTCTTGGTGTAGGTCTGGACAATTTCGATGTCGCCGTACATTTCGCTTTGCAGTGAATCAAAACGATAAAACCGCAACACGATGGTCAAGAAGACACCCAACCACAACAACCACGTCCAGACATCGAGCGTGATAGTACGACTCCATGTGATGAGTGATTGCGTGGGGAGTTGCAGTCCGGCGATTGATGCCGGAAGTTTCACTGCGGGCAACACAGCGCGCTTGCTCGCTTGTGGCGACGCTTGCGTTGTAGCAGCCACTGGCGTGGGCGTTGGTTTGGTGACAGGTTCCGCAGGAGCCACGGTATTCCCCGACAAATCGAACATCATCTGGGAATCATCTTGTGCCTGTGGGGGAAGTGTCGGTTGCGCTACATTCACGTCGCCAAAGCGTGGTCGGCGGCGTTGATGCCACCAGGTACGCACTGCACTGCGCAGTGATTGAATTAGTATCGCAAAAAACCCTTTGTCTGATGCTGGTGGCATCCCTGCCATATCGACCTCCTCTTCGTGCACATATGCCCCGCGCCAATGTGCTAGTTTTCCGTCAAGAACCACCGTACTCCGACGCGTGTCACTGGAAATACGTTGTTGTTGTTACCAATTAAGTAGCCCAACGACTCGTTTTGCGACCAAATCGTGACATTGCCACGATTCGAACTGCGGTTGATGACCATGTCAATAACCGCATTTGGGACTTCAACAAAGACGACTTCGTTTTCTTCTTTGACACGCCGTGCCGGTTCAAATTTTATGTCAAACGATACAGATTCATCCGCGTTGAGTTGGGCGATTCCTGTTGCTAGATTATCAAGCGATGTACGAATGGCAACGCGTTGTGAACCACGTTCGAGTGGCACAAAGTAGTTGGCCAACGTATCGGCCCACTGGTCACGCACATCGGTGCGGTTGATAGTCGGGTCTTTGAGTGCTTTGTTTAGGTCGCTAAGAAAATTCTCGACAGTACTTTCTGGACTAACACCACCACCGTTCAGCGTGTCATCGTTGACAGTGGTTTGCGCAGAATTACTCTCGGCACACGCTACACAGAGCCACATCGACGCACAGATACACAACACGGTCACTAATTGTTTCATGACTGTTATCATACCATGGAAATTCTGCTCCATGGTACAATGTTATCGGCAAAATTCGCCATCTGACGAGATGATAATACCGGCTCTTTGCTGATTCCATCCATCTTTCACAGCAACAGCCGATGCAGGACGGGGCATGCACATTTATTTACATGACACGGTATATGATGTCGCCGTTATTGGCGCAGGACATGCAGGCTGTGAAGCCGCTGCCGCTGCTGCGCGCATGGGATGTCGCACCGTGTTATTCACCATTGATCTCGACAAAGTCGGACATCTCTCCTGTAATCCGTCAATCGGCGGTCCGGCCAAAGGGCATCTCGTCCGTGAAATCGACGCACTTGGTGGCGTGATTGGGCGTATAACAGACCGTACATTCATTCAGATGCGTCTGCTCAACGAAAGCAAGGGTCCTGCTGTCCAGGCACTGCGGGCCCAATGTGACAAACGGCTCTATGCCCAAGTTATGAAGGAATATCTCGAAGCCCAAGCAAATCTCGACTTGCGCCAGGCTATGATTGAGCGCGTGGTGCCACTTGCACCCACAGCCGACCCACACGCCGCACGCTTTCACATCTATACACATACCGGACGCGTCGTGGCAGCGCGTGCAGTGGTACTCACGAGTGGTACATTCCTGCGTGGACGTGCCATTACCGGCGAGGCAATCTGGCCTGCAGGACGGGCAGGTGAGGCGCCTGCAATCGCACTTGCGGATGATTTGGCGAGTCTGGGATTCCCCACCGTGCGCCTCAAGACAGGTACACCGCCACGCATCGACGCACGCAGTGTGGATTTCACGCTGACAGATCCACAGCATGGCAGTATGACACCAGTCTACTTTGGGCATTACTATCATGATGCGGACGGATGGCTCCCCGATGACGATGGCCATGCGCCGGTGGTCGCACCACACGGCATGCAGTGGATTCGTGGCACCGCGAATGCGCAGTACCCGGCACATACTGCGAGTGCATGGCGGCCACAATTACCGTGTTATCAGGTGCATACCACACCCGAATTCCACGAGATAATCCGTGCCAATCTCGATCGTGCTCCCATGTTTAGCGGGGTGATTGAAGGGACAGGTCCACGCTATTGCCCATCCATCGAAGACAAAATTGTGCGCTTTGCCGACAAAGAACGCCACCAACTCTATCTCGAGCCTGAAGGCTGGCAGAGCAACGAAATGTATCTACAAGGCTGTAACACGTCGTTGCCCGAAGACGTACAATGGCAGATGATTCGACGCATTCCCGCGCTGCGTAATGCAGAACTGATGCGCATCGGGTATGCCATCGAATATGATGCGGTAGCAAGTGGGGAAGTGCGCGCTACCCTCGAAAGTAAACGCGTACCATTCTTGTTCATGGCCGGGCAAATCAATGGCACCACCGGCTACGAAGAAGCCGCCGCCCAAGGCATCATGGCAGGCATCAACGCGGCCTGTGCGGTCACGCAACGCCCAGCCGTGGTGCTCCAGCGCGATGAAGCGTACATCGGCGTCCTTATCGACGATTTGGTGACACGCGATATACGTGAGCCGTACCGCATGTTTACCTCGCGGGCCGAACATCGCCTGCTCTTGCGCACCGACAACGCGGACCTGCGTTTGACCCCGCTCGCAGCCACACTTGGACTCGTATCCCCGCAGCGGGCACAGGCCGCTGCCGCCCGTCAGGACGCCATCAGTCAGACGTGTAGTGCACTGCAACAGCGCCAAGTTGTCCCGTCGCAACGCAACAATGCCGCACTCGGTGCAGCCGGGATTGATGCCATCTCGCACGAGAGTACTGCTGCCGAGATCCTCGCACGCCCTGCTGTGACCTATGGGCAACTGCAACAGGCACTGTTGCTTGCGGAAGTACACGCTGACGTCGCTGAAACCGTTGAAATCGAGATTAAGTATGCGGGATATTTGCGCAAGCAACAGCAACAGGTCGCCCGCGTGCAACGCATGGAACGCGTCCAAATTCCCCCAGATATTGATGTTGATGGCATCCGTGGACTACGCAACGAGGCCAAGCAGGTGCTCAAACATAGCCAGCCTGCCACAATTGGGCAGGCATCACGCTTGGCGGGCATTACCCCGGCCGATGTATCGTTGTTGATTCTGGCGATTGAGAAACGCAGAGACAACACATCAGCGCACTGACGGTTGCACCAATAGCATGACGGGATGCATCCCACCGACTTCGACCTGAATTTCGTCACCGATGTGCAACGATGGTAGCGCGGCAACACTCTGCCTGAGCAACCGTATTTCGTGGCTGATGACGACCATGCGCCCACGCGGTGACAGAATGCGTGCGGCCTCTCGAATGAGCGCTGGGTAGAGTGTTTGGTTGTCGTTGTGCGTACCAATCAACTGTCCGAATGGAAAGTCAGCCAGCACGAGATCAATGGCGTGGTCTGCAATTGGCATGCGCGTGGCATCCCAATCGGTGATTTGAATATTCTGCTGCAATCCGGCTGCACCAATGTTTTGTATGGCGCACGCCCGTGCCGCTGCATCGGTATCACAGCCGACCGCTTGGGCTGCTGGACCGTACAGTAACCGTTCAATTAACAATGTAGCTGAACCACACGCCATGTTGCAGATGCGGTCATCGGCATAGATTCCAGCCAAACGCACCATGCTGGCTGCCACGACCGCATTGACCGCGCCAGGATAGTTGCACACGCGCCATGCACGCGTCCCCAATGGGCGTGGCGTGGCGCGTATCAGCACGTCCCAGCCTGCGGCACTGCGACGGATACGCACCTGCAGGTCGGCGTCGGCATCAGCCACACGCAGTGACAGTGTACTCGCCAAGGTATGCACAATGCGTTGCATGACCGCAGACTCGGCTCCTGCCGCATCAATGGCCACACTCTGGAAGGCATCCTGTTGCATGACGTCACGGGCAACAGCAATGATTTGATCCCAATATTGCTGACCAAGCAGTGCTTTGGGGCGCGGCACCGCAAACGACAACACCACAAAGACGGATTGGGCACAGCGAATACGAGGCACGAGTTGCCACGGACGAGCTGTCCGGACGTGGAGTGCCTGGGCAGATGCAGATTGATAGGAAACGCCGAGGGCATCGAGTTCATCGCTGAGGGCGGGAAGTAGCCCAGGCCATGTCACAAATTCGAGTGTATAACGTGTGTCATTCATGCATACAAGCATACCATACCAATTCTTTCCCATTCTTGATGATTTCTTGATACAACACTTATCACTTGTTCATTGAGTGTGCGGCGTGTCGTGATATTGTTAGTGCGGAAAGGAGATTCGTATGGATCACAACGAACGTCGCGCCGCATTTAGTGCATTTATATGGACCATTGTCATCATGAGTATTGTCGGTGGCATCGTGCTGTGGCAGGGCAACTTAGTCCACACCGTACCCGCCAATGAAAGCGCCACTGTGTCCGTCACTGCATATCAAAACGCACTCGATATCGCCAATAGTCGCTTGAGCGATGCCGGCAATCGCATCACTGCACTCGAACAAGAACTGGCCCAAGCCAAACAACAACCATCGGATACCAATACGGCCCCCAGCACTGCGAGCAATGACATTGATGCCGAGACCGCAATTCGCATCGCCACACAGGTCGCCGGGCGCTTGCAGCCTGTCGCTGATCCCGAGCTCGTCGACCTCGATGGGCAAACCGTGTGGTCAATCGTCTATACACCGGGCACCGTCTATGTCAGTCAGGCTGATGGTCAAATCGTCCTCGTAGAACGCAACAATCAGAGTCGTGGACAAAACCGCGACGACAATGATTCTGATGGACACTAAATAGCACACAGGAATACAACCATGTCACATACTACACCCATAAAACCCAAAAAGGCGCGTCCACAACACAGCATGTGGTTGATGTTGGGCGGTGCGATGTTCGTCAGTTTGGCTGGCTTTGCTGTGATTGCCGAGCAGAACATGCCGATCATGGCCACCACCGCTGCCGATGCCAATATCCAAGTCGTGGAATTACCACCCCCAGCAACTGCATCGGCATCGACATCGAGCAGCCGACCCAGTATCGCGCAGGCGGCGCCATCAACGAACACGCTACGCAAAGTAACGCGTCCAGTGATGCGCTCACACTCTTCGAACTAAGGAGGGATGACGATGGTTGATTACTCATGGCGCCTCGTCCTCGCCCGCATGGGCGGCATCATTGCAGGCCTGGTCGTGGGCACATTTGTGATGTTGTGGTTGAGTCCCATCATTGCCCAAGCCCTCGGCACCATCCACAGTGGCTGGTATTTGTCACGGAGCACGGGCATCATGGCCTACCTGTTAGGCTGGCTCTCGACAGTTGCAGGGTTGCTGATTACAGGGCGCCAGGCACAGTCGTGGCCAGGTGTCGCCCAAGCCAACGACATTCATCGCCAAGCAAGTCTGGCGAGTCTGGTGATGATTATCGTGCATGTGGTGGTGTTGCTCATGGACAAATACATCGGCTATACCTGGCAGACGCTGTTCATCCCCAGCATAGCAGGACCATATGCACCTATTGCCGTCGGAATTGGGCAAGTCGCCTTGCCGATTGCAATCATCGTCACACTGACGGCCGAATGGCGCAACAAAATCGGCAAGGCGTGGCGCTGGATTCACGCAGGCGCATTCTTTGTCTACTTTGCAGGAGCCATCCACAGCATCTACAGTGGCAGCGATACGCGAATTCCATGGATTGCGGCGATGTATGTGTTGACAATAAGCAGTGTCATCTTTTTGACGGTCTATCGCATATCATATCGCCGCCGCATGCAAATCCCCGCCGAGGCATGACATGACGCATGAATTGCAGTACTACCCATTCAAGGCTATGGGATGTCACATGCAAATTCTCATCGCAGGAGACGGCGACCATCAGCGCGCCGTCTCCTTGGTGGTTGATACATTTGCGTATGCCGAAGATGTGCTAAGTCGCTTTCGTCCAGACAGCGAGATCAACCGCCTGCATCGTGCCGCGGGTCAATGGCAGGCGTGTAGTCCCACGTTGTGGAACGTCTTGCAACTCGCTGACTGGGCATACACGTATAGCGATGGACTCATCGACCCCACCATCCGCACCGCACTCGAAGCACACGGATACGACCGTCCGTTTACCGAACTCGCACCCACAGACATCACCGCACCAATCACGCACATCCCGTGGCAGGCAATTCAGCGCGACGAAGCACGACAGCGCATCCTGTTACCGGCCGGTGCGCGCATCGATCTGGCTGGTGTGGCCAAGAGCTGGACAGCGCAAACCGCCATAGCACTGCTCCACGACTTCCCGGCCGCAGCCATCGATGCCGCAGGAGATATTGTGTGTCACGGGACACCACCAGGCGACAGCGCATGGCCAGTGGATATTGTGCCGCTTAGCGAAGGCGCTGATGCACCAATCGTGGCGCTCAACGCCCAACGCAGCATTGCCACGAGCGGACGCGACCAGCGTCATTGGCGGCAACACGATGGCACACGTGCCCACCACATCATCGATCCACGTACACAAGCCCCGGCACACAGCGATGTGGTACGGGCGAGTGTGATTGCGCCGACACTGGTGCAAGCCGATGTCACTGCGCGCATGTTGGTCATCATGGGAGTCGACGCAGGAATCGCCTGGTTGGCGCGTCACCCCGAGTGTGCGGCAGTGATGCAGACGACAAGTGCACAAAGCGTTATGTCACGCAACTGGCATGAGTTTGTATGGTCGCCAGCGCTATGAGTCACCACACCCACTACCCACGCTGCATGGATGCAATGCATGGTGGTGGGTGTGGCAGTGGGATGTCTGGGTAGCGTGTTTTTTCATAAAAAAGAAGAAAAATGGCAATCATGCGCTGTAATTTAGTGAAAATAACCAAATTTGACGGCTATTTCTCGGATAAACGGCTATTGCGCCTATGAATGTTCGCCTTTACAATAGCAATATGAGCGAAACACTTTTCCACCATTACCAACTCGATAGTGCCTGGGACGAAATGCTGGCGAGCGCTGGGCAGCCACGACCGCAGTATGTCGAACTGGTACATCGCATCCAACAGTCCACCGCCCAAGAAATCGCCCAACGGCAACAGGCGGCTGACGACACCTTTCTGGCGCAAGGGGTGACATTCACCGTCTACGGCCACGAAGACGGCACAGAGAAAATTTTCCCGTTCGACCTGTTGCCGCGCATCTTGACGGCGTCTGAATGGCACAAAATCGAACAAGGGTTGACGCAGCGCATCACCGCCTTGAATATGTTTTTGCACGATATCTACCACAACGAGCATATCCTCAAGGACGGCATCGTCCCGCGTGAACTCGTGTACAGTTGCCGGCATTATCGGCGCGAAATGCGTGGAGTCGATGTACCACGCAACATCTACATCAACGTGACCGGCAGCGATCTCGTGCGTCTCCCCAATGGTGAATTTGCGGTGCTTGAGGATAATTTACGCGTGCCGAGTGGCGTGTCGTACATGCTGGTAAATCGCCAGATGAGCAAGCGCGTCTTCCCGCAGCTGTTCAACCGATACAACGTGCAACCAATCGAGCAGTACGGTCAACTTCTGCTCAACACGATGCGCTCACTCGCGACGCATACCAGCGATCCCATGGTGGTCTTGTTGACGCCCGGTTCGTATAATTCTGCCTACTTCGAACATACGTATCTCGCACGTCAGATGGGTATCCCACTTGTCGAGGGACGTGACCTCGTAGTACACAACAATATCGTCTACATGCGCACTACCAACGGCTTGCAGCGTGTGGATGTCATCTACCGGCGCATCGACGACGACTTCGTCGACCCACTCGTCTTTCGCCCAGATTCAATTCTGGGTGTCCCTGGCTTGTTACATGCCTATCGGGCAGGCAACGTGGCTATTGCCAATGCACTCGGCACCGGAGTCGCAGACGACAAGGCGCTCTACGCGTACGTGCCTGCCATGATTCGCTATTACAGCGGACAGGAACCGATTATCAACAATGTCGACACATACCTACTGAGTGACGACGCGCAGCGCCGCTATGTACTCGACCACCTGCACGAACTGGTCGTCAAAGCGGTGGGCGAATCGGGTGGCTACGGCATGTTGATTGGTCCACATAGCACGGCAGCACAGCGAGCAGAATTTGCGCAACGGATTGTGGCGGATCCGCGCGGATACATTGCACAACCCACGTTGCAACTCTCGCGGGCTCCGTGCGTCATCGACAGTCATCTCGAAGCCCGCCACGTCGATCTGCGACCGTATATTTTGTATGGCGATGATGTCACCATCGTCCCTGGTGGGTTGACGCGAGTGGCATTGACACGCGGGTCGTTGGTCGTCAATTCGTCACAGGGTGGTGGCAGCAAAGACACATGGGTGCTGTATGACGCCTAACAAGGAGATGGCACATGGCCATGCTTAGTCGTGTTGCAGACTCACTCTACTGGATGAGTCGTTACCTCGAACGTGCCGAGCACACCGCGCGCCTCTTGGATGTGACGCTGCACCAACTGATTGATGTCGACCCGCTGTTGTCACAGCAACGCTGGTTGCGGCTCTGGGAAGCGCTACAGTACGATCACCCCAAAGAAGGAAGTCGTGATCCACACAGTGTGGTGCGTCTATTTACGGCGGACACTCACTATAGCGATGCCATTGTGTCGACGTTGACGGCTGCCCGTGAAAATGCACGTCAGGTGCGTGAGCATATCTCATCAGAAATGTGGGAGCAGATTAATCGCCTCTACTTAGACACACGTCAGCAGATTCTCAACCAACGCTGGGAACACGCGCCCAATCAGTTTTATGCCATGATTAAATCGGGATCACATCTCTTTCAAGGGATTACAGATGCCACCATGTCACACGGCGAGGGCTGGGATTTCATTCAGATTGGTCGTGCAGTAGAACGTGCAAACAACACGGCGAATCTATTCCTCAGTCATGCCAATGCACTACAACGTGCACACGGTGATGGACGCACGCATCACGCCGAGTGGATCGGGCTCCTCAAGATGTGTAGCGCATTCGAAGCCTATTGCAAGGTGCATACTCCAGATGTGAATCCACAACGACTCGTACTTTTTGTGCTGTATGATGCCGAATTTCCCCGGTCGGTGCGCTTCGGCGCAGACACCGTCCTCGAAGCCGTGGCACGCATCGGTCAACGCAATGGACAGTTGCGCACCGGACGCCCACAACGAGCTGCCGGACAATTCCAATCCATGCTCGAATATGCGCACCACGACGAAAGCCTGTCGTCACTGACTGACGACCTGCACCGCATCCGCCAAGGATGCATGCATATTGATGTGGCACTACGTGACAGCCATATTGCGTATACCATTGATAGCGCCTTGTTGGCATAGAGGAAACGCATGCGACACCATATTGTGCACGATACCGTCTTTGCGTATGACACAGCGGTCACCGAAAGCATCATGGAAGTGCGTTTACGCCCACGTGATGACGAACAGCAACGCTGCCAACAATTCACACTCAGTATCACACCCAAATCGGTGGTACACGAATACATCGACAGCTTTGGCAATCACATTCATCACTTTGATGTACCAGCACCACACACATCGCTCGTTGTCCGTGCCGAGGCCATCGTCGAAGTATGGCAACCAGCGCCACTCCCAGACGCACTCCCAGATACGGCATGGGCAGAACTCGAGGCAGTGCGTACCAGCGAGTTGCTCGACCTCTTGCTCCCAAGCAAATATACGCAGGGCAGCACACATCTAGCAGCATTTATGCACACGCACGGCTTCAAGCGGGACCGCGATCCGCTCAGTGTGATTCGCCACGTGGCACGCACCCTCTACGAGAAAATCACCTACGCCCCGCAGAGTACAGCAGTCGATTCATCGATTGATGTGGTCCTCGAACAACAGCGTGGCGTATGCCAGGATATCGCGCATTTACTCATTGCCATCAGCCGCAACCTCGGTATTCCCAGTCGCTATGTCAGCGGCTATTTGTACCACAGCCGTAGCGACAACGATCGCTCGCAGGCAGATGCCACCCATGCCTGGGGCGAAATCTGGCTCCCCACACTCGGCTGGATTGGGGTCGACCCCACCAACAATATTTGGGCCGGCGAGCGACATATCCGTATGGCCATCGGGCGCGATTACGCCGATGTGCCACCCACACGCGGCGTGTACCGCGGACTGGCCAACGAGCGCCTCGAAGTGGCGGTGGCCGTCAATGATGCAGACAACGTGGTACGCACACCCGTACCAGAGCGCCTGTCATGGC
>CAZIKU010000027.1:0-26313 GCA_964539815.1 uncultured Klebsiella sp.
TCGGCCTTATTGTATGAGGCCAAACCGATACCACCGTTTGAAGCGTCGTATACGGCTACGCCGTTGGTGAACTTGCCATCAACAACGTCCTTGATGGTCAAGAAGACGGCCTGGTCAACGCGCTTCATGGCGCTTGAGATGATCTTGTCTGAACCAGGAGCGCCACCGTTTTGGAAGGTGGTCACATATTCGTCCTGGTCGACGCCAATCACGTATGCGCCAGCTTCGGCAGCGGCTTGAATGCCACCTGAACCGGTTTGACCACCGGCACCGAAGATGACATCAGCACCTTCTGACATGAAGCTCTTGGCGGCTTCGGCACCGCGGGCGCGGTCTACGAAGCTGTCGATGTAGACAGACTTTACGGCGATGTCAGCCTTGATGGCTTTGGCACCGGCTTCGTAGCCCTTGACAAACTTCTGCACCGGAGGAATTTCCATGCCACCGACGACGGCAATGGTGCCGCTCTGGCTCATTGACGCAGCCAAGGCACCAGCCATGTAGCCAGCCTGATCCTCAGCAAAGACCAAACCGCGCACGTTGGGCAATGCTGGGTCGTATGCGAAGTCCACGATGGCGAACTTGGTGTTGGGGTACTTGCCTGATGCTTCGGCAACAGCATCACCCATCATGAACCCGACTGCGACGATAATTTCACAGTTGGCTTCTACCAATGACTGAATGTTCTTGCCGTAATCGGTCTGAGCCTGTGTTTCGATGTACTTCGTGCCGATGCCGAGATCTTTCTCAGCCTTCTTCAAACCGTCGTACGCGTACTGGTTGAATGTGCCGTCGTTGATTTTGCCAACGTCGGTGACCAAGCCGGCCTTACAGGCGGCAGCGGTCGTGTTGCCACATGCTGGCAAAATGACGGCCGCAATGACCATCACTACCAAGGCAACCAAAGTAGACTTCCGCATTCCATCCTCCATTGCATTTGATGCATGCTTGTTACACAGCAAATATGAAATTATGCTGACATGCTTTTGTAATTATACGGTGCCTCTATTTTTTTGGCAATGGAATATCCCCACAATTTGCCAATAAATAGGCACGAATATGGTAAAAATTGACATAATAATTGTATTACAATATGTAGTATATTCGTTTCGTCGCAATCAACACGTGTAATGCTTGTGAGACGATATAATAGATTTACTTCGAAGGCAGAGGATGTAATGACAATACCTGAATTCCAATCACCGCATGAGATAGATATCGATGCACTCGTTGCACAGATTTGTGTCGTCAAACAGCGACGCTCCGAGGATACGATTCATATTTTCACTGTGACACCGCTTGTTGCAATAACTGACGTATACGATGCGTTGCAGCAGCGTGCCCATGCTGCTGGACTCACCGTCTATGTACGTGGCACGAATCAGCCGAACGAACTCGAACTCATCTATATGGCGGGACTCCCACCCGCCACAACCACGCGCCCTTTTCTGGCACTCGGATTGTTGTTGGCCACCATTTTGTCGTGTCTTGCGGCTGGGGCACTCTACCAGGGTGTCGATATCGTGCAGTTTCCGTGGCAAATTGCTGCGGGCATTCCGTTTGCGGCGACCATTCTGGGGATTCTGGCAACACATGAGTTGGGGCATTATCTCGTTGGCAAGCGCTGGGATGCGCCTGTGAGTTTGCCATATTTTATTCCCCTCCCTCCACCATTGAGTTTTACGGGGACGATGGGGGCCGTCATCATTCAGCGAGAGCCAATGCGTAATCGGCGCGTCTTATTCGATGTAGGACTGGCAGGTCCGATCGCTGGACTTTGTGTGGCTGTACCGCTGCTTTTTTATGGTCTATCAATATCCACGGTTGCTCCACCGCCTACGGGTGGATACATGCAAGAGGGCAACTCTGCGTTTTATTTGCTGGCCAAACTCATCATGTTCGGGAAAATACTGCCCGCCGATAACCTCGATGTGCAACTCAGTGACGTGGCGTTTGCGGCCTGGATCGGCTTGCTCGTGACGATGTTTAATTTGCTCCCCATCGGTCAACTCGATGGTGGGCATGTGGCGTATGCGGTTTTTGGCCGATATGCACACTATGTGGCGTATGGTGCGATTGCCTTCTGCGTGTTGTTGGGTGTATTTGTGGACAACACATGGCTCGTGTGGGGGGTGATTGCTACATTTGCCAACCCACGTCACCCAGCACCGTATGATGATGTGACACCGATTGGTCTATGGCGCATTCTCATGGCCTGTCTGACGTTCGTGGTGTTGTTGTTTTTGCTCACACCAGTGCCGATTCGTGTGGTAATGCCTACCTAATCACGTAGAGTGGGTTACTCAATACCCAGGGCAGGGATTTTTTGACTGCCTCCACACGGTAGACGCCACTTTCATTGATTGTGGTCAGAATCGGTTTATCGGTCTCGAGTTTGACGTGGCCGTTGTGAATCAGGCGAATGGTGGCTTTGGCGCCGAGGTCTATTTTGAGGGTGATTGGTCCTTGGCGCAACGACGCAATGTCACCAGCAAACCAGCGTTCGGCCCCGCGAAACGCATAGAATTCAAATGCCGTGCAGTCCCCTTCGAGGCGATTGACCATATAACTGCGCCCTTGGGCTAATGCCCCGTAGACCATGCGCATGGCAGTGGTGAAGTTATTGGACAGGCGTTCGGGCAACCACAAATAGGTCGTTAGTGTGCCAAATGCCCATTGATACGGGAATACCTGCAAGCGCCCAAATGGCGATGGTCGCAAGAATGCATGTACATCCACGCCCCATACCCCAAAGGTGCGCTTTCCTGCCATATTCAGTGCATCCCACCATTCGATGGTCGCCTTGGTTGGCCCCGTCAATGCCCGCCGTGGGAACATGTAGAGCCACTCTTTGTTGCTTGGTGTGAGTTGTTCTCCCCAATCGCTCATGAAGTTCCACAATTCGATGCCAATACTTCGCCCAGCGCTGTGTGTCGGGCTGTTGATATTCCAATCGTCCCAACGATAGATGCCTTTGAAGTCGTTGTAGCGCTGTTCATCGGGGTGAGCGATAATCCCAAATCCGCCCGACGCATAGGTTTCATCGATGAACTGTTGAGGCGCCAATGTATTTGAGACGACGCGATCGAGATTTAATGCCAAAAAGTGATTGTGAAATGGTGTGATTTCTTGGTCAACGAGTGTCAAGACGCGGTTGTACCAGCCTTGTTCGTGCCGCCCATCCAACGTGTCATGGTCGGTAATGATAATCCATTCGAGCCCAGCCTGTTGTGCAGCATGAGCGACATCAGGAATCGTACCGCTGCCATCGGAGTAGTGCGTATGGATATGAAGTGCACCAGGACTAATATACATACTGTGTCACCATACCCATGGAATGAATTTTTTGGTGTGTGTCTGGTATGTGGCGTAGTCTGGATATTGCTTGCGCAACCATGATTCCTCGTAGTCGGCTTTGAAGTTTAGCCACACCAGCAACACGATGCTTGCGATGAATGCAATCGGGCTCTGAGAGAATAGTGTTACTGCACCACATCCCAACAGCAAACCAGTATAGATGGGATGTCGTACAATAGCATAGAGGCCACTCGTAACTAACGAACCAGTGGTCAGTGGTTTGGGGAAGGCGGTCAGGCTATGCCCGAGTTGTCGAAATGCGACAACGAGGCAGAGGACGCTCGCAATTATCCCTGCTAGTGCGATGAGTTGTTGGGTCAATGTGGCGCCTTGTTTGTACGGATCAAAAAGTGCCGCACATGCGATTACGCCAATCAACATAAATTGACCGACGACCCAATACAATCCGCGTGATGTTGCTGATTCCATATGAGTACTCATTTTCCAGAAATTAATCGAGGTCATCATACCATGAATACGCTCAACGTTCGTGTATCTACACAACCCAAATGGCACGATGAAGCGACCCACGGGCGCATCATCATGACTGGTCGTGATGCAGCCGCCCTGCTGCAACGCCTGACGACCAACGACGTGCTCGCACTGCAGGATGCTCAGGGACTGCAAACGGTGCTCACTACTCCTATTGGCCGCATCATCGATGTCTTGCATGTCGTGCGCATGGGCGATGCGTTGTGGGTCATGACGAGCGCGAATCAGGGACCAACGGTGTACAGTCACATCAAGAAAAACATCTTTTTCAATGATCAGGTGACACTGACTCCTGCTGCCCGCACTCATCAGCAATTTGCCGTGTATGGTGCGGCTGCCTCCGAAGTAATCGCTGCGCATTTTGCCGTGCAGTCTGCTCCAGAGCGGTTTCATGGATACCAGCATCGTCAAGGACTTGCTGCGGGATGGTGTAGTCCGATTGTGCCACTGCATGGTGCCGGATGGCGGGTAATCGTGCCAGAAGGACAGGCACACAGCATCATCGATCCCCTCGTCGCACTCGACTCCGCTGAGTTGGATTGCTGGCAAATCGAGGCGGGTGAACCAGCATTCGGGCATGAACTCAGCACAGAATATATTCCGCTTGAAGCAGGTTTGGAGCATGCAATTAGCTTCAAGAAGGGATGCTATGTCGGTCAAGAGATTATTGCACGTATGGAAAGTCGTGGTCGGCGTGCCAAACAATTGCGCCGTGTGCGACTTTCGGCATTGGTGCATGCACCGGCTCCGATTACGACGAATGATGGACGAGATGCAGGAGTGCTCACCCGCGCCGTCATGTCACCAGACTATGGTGCAATCGGGCTGGCCTATCTAAAGACAGCAATCGGCGACGATGTGCCACTCGTTTGCGCATCCGCCCATGTTACACGTGTCGATGATGCATGGCAGGAGGAATCGCATGGGTGATACGGTTGAGCGCATTTGTCCAGCGTGCCGGGCTGCGCAGCACATGTCAGCACACTATTGTGCTACCTGTGGTGCGCCACTCACGCGCATGTTGCCGGCTCGCACCAATCAGTGGATGCCTGCGGTGTTACGCCAAAAAATGCAACACCCGCTTGTGCGCGGTGTGGCGATGGGGATGGCAGCGGTGGCGGTAGAAGTCGTGGTGCACGTCATCCAACGTGCGTTGTCACGCTCCGTGGCACAACGCATTGGTACCGGTGATACGCCTACTGCCCTGCAACGTTCTCGCACCACACAGCGTACTACTATAAGAAGTCGGCGGCGAGCATGGATTTGGCGAGATACCAAAGGAAATACTCGTGCCGAAGAACTCTCGGAATGGCAGCGAATTGACGAGTAAATCATGGCTGAGCCTGATCGTTCCCCGATAATCACTGAATTACGTGCGTGTACCACGCGCCACCGTCGTCGTGTATGGCAGCATGCCCTGCTCGTGACAGGTGTGTGGCCGTCGTGGTTGGGTGTCGTACTGTGTGTCTGTATCGCAGGGACTGCACAATTCACCATGGTAGCGCAGCGTGAACTATGGATGTTGATAGGACTCATGGTTGTCGGTATCAGCTGGTGCGGCGTGTTTTGGTGGCAGCGCCGTCATGCGCCGTCAATCTGGCAAGAGCTTGACCGACACTACGCATGGGCACATAGCACCACGACTGCCGCAGATTTTGCCGATAAACATACCACACATCCATTCGCAATCACGCAATTCCAGCAGACGTTGACACGTGTGGCAGCTACCCCGGCGCACGCCCTGCACATATGGCAGCGCCACGCGGTGATGGGATGGATTGTGTGTGTGCTGGCAGGCGTGGCAACCTTGGTCATGCCGACTCCCTTTGATGCGATGATTGCGAACCAGGTGCATACACGTGCACTCGCACAGACGATTGCACAGCGTGTGGCCGAATTACCGCCGGTTGATGCACAACTAGATGCGCAACAACTCGCTGACACACTCCAACACGCCACAGATGCGCAACAGCTCGTGGCACAGCTCGATGTTGCCACGCAACAGATGACGCAGACGCAGCAGCAACTTCAACAATACGCCAGTGCGGCTGACCAATTTGCACGAGCACCTGACCACGCAAGTGCGGATGCCATCATGGCCGCATCCAACCAACTATCTACGGCACAGCAGGATGCGCTTCGCACGGCGTATGCGCAGGCACAATCGGGGAATCCTGAGGCCTTCAATACACTCCAAGCAGATATCACGCGCCAACAACAAGCAGCTGATCAATGGCAACGCGCATTGGCGGCAGCCACGCAACAAGCAATGCAGGCTGCGAATGCGTCGCCAACTGCCAGCAAAAATGCACCGGCATCAAGCCAACCTGCACCACCACAATCCGGGAATTCTGCAAATCAACCGAGTGACGGAGCGACAGCAAATACCACGACGGGGAATGGCACGACGCCAGCGAATGGGAATGCAGGTTCGGGACAGTCAGGTGGAGACAATACGGCTTCAGGCGGAGCAGGGATGGGGAATGCACCTGCGAACCTCCCACCAGCAGTCAGCGTATTTGTGCCTCAGGTCGATGCCAATAATGTGGTAACACTGACATCTCCAGATAGTGCCGCAAATGGTGAATCTACCCTGGTCAATGGTGGAGGATTGGCGGCACCAGCGGCACAGTATGCGTATACCGAAATTGTGGCGCAAGCGGCACAACAGGCCGCCCACGCCATTAGTGATGCACAAATTCCATGGGATTCCCAACAAGTCGTCCGTGAGTATTTCGCCGCGTTACAGGAGTAGCCCGATGGATGTCGTTGCCACACAACAGTCGATTGCCCAACTCTCGCATGCACTCCAACAGGTGATTGTTGGTCAACCACTGGTTATTCACCAAGTGGTTACGGCTGTGTGTGCTGATGGGCACGTCCTCTTGGAAGGTGCACCTGGATTGGCCAAAACCACGCTGGTGCGTACACTCGCACAGCTGTTGGGTGTGTCATTTGGGCGAGTTCAATGTACGCCCGATCTCATGCCAAGTGATGTGGTCGGTACGATGATGCTCTTTGATGACCAACCTGGGCAGTATGCGTTGCGCTTTGCACCTGGGCCGATTTTTGCTTCGTTGGTGCTGGTCGACGAAATAAATCGCACCACACCCCGCACACAAAGTGCACTCCTCGAGGCCATGCAAGAGCGTACGGTGACCGTGGCAGGGACAACGCATGCGCTGCCCGATCCGTTCCTGGTGCTCGCGACGCAGAACCCGATTGAAATGGAGGGGACCTATCCGCTCCCCGAAGCGCAACGTGATCGCTTTCTCTATCAAGTAAACGTTGCATTCCCCGAAATTCACGATTTGGTGGAAATCGCACGCCGCGAGGCCATGCCACTGCGCGCATTGTCTGTACCTCACGAGGTGCCGGTGCTGCGAGATATCCGTGCGGTGTGTCAGCAAATTCTCGTATCCGATGTGATGTTGCAATACATTGCATCCGTTGTCCATGCCACGCATCCGCAGCATTCACCGGTCGCGTCCGTGCGCGATATGGTGCGGTACGGCGCATCACCACGTGCAGTACAGGCGATTGTCAGGACGGCACAAGTCGAGGCCTTGTGTGCAGGGCGTTTACACGTCGATGTCACTGACGTGCACCAAGTGATGTACCCGGCCTTGCGTCATCGCCTCGTCCTCAAACGCGAAGCGAGTATTGCACGGGTGTACAGCGATACGCTCATCCAGCACATCATTGCCGAGGTCCCGGTACCGTAAAGGGGAGCCATGTCATATCTCCTGCACACAGATGAAATCGCATGGCTACGCCAACAAGCCTGGACTTGGCCAAGCGCAAGCCAGGCGTCGGTCGTGGCCGCACAACCAGCAGTGTCTGGCAGCCGTGGCAGCGAACCCGAGTTGATTCGGCGCTATCGCCCTGGTGACGACATTCGTTGGGTCGATTGGCCGGCCACCATGCGCATGCAGCACGCCATGGTGCGGCAACCGCACCCCATGCAACAAGGCACAGTGCGCATCATCCTCGATACGAGCGCCTCGATGACGAACTTCCCCGCGAAATGGCGGGCAGCACTCCGTGCAATTGCGGCTGTTGGTGTGATGGTCATTGCACAGCTTAATCGTGTCGAACTCGTGTTGCCCACACAACAGGTCACCATTGCGCATCTGCCTAGTTGGTTGACACAGTGCGACGACTTGCTTCATACGTCTCCTGCTACTTCCTTTGTCTTTCCGCATCAACTTGCATTCAGTGCGCAGCCCGCAATGTTGTGCAGCGATTTGTGGAGTACCCAATGGCAGACACATGTGCGACAATTTGCGGACACTACTGCCCAGGGTATTTGTCTCCAGGTGCTTGATATGAGCGAAGTCGTCCCGTCTATGATGGGTGAAATCACACTGGTTGACAGTGAATCACGCATGCAACACACACTTACCATCGACGAATCCATGCTGGCGCGCTATCGCACCGCCTTCCACCAGCATGTACAGCACATCAAAGATGCGTGTCAGCACAGTGGTCTGCGCTTTATGCAACTACACTCCACGGACGACGTGCTCCGTGCCATGGTCGAGGTGCCCTCGTGAGCTTCACTGATGCGTGGGTGTGGTGGATTGGGACGCCACTCATCGTGGCTATGGTGATCTGGCACGTGCTACGCACACAGGCGACGCAGCAGATTGTCCCGTCGCTCTATTTGTGGCAATTCGTGGTTGCCGAACAAACGAGTCGGCGTCCATTTACTCCCCCAACCCCCTGGTGGTTGTTGCTGATTCGCGTGTTGATTTGTTTGTTGCTCGTGTGTGCCGCTGCCGGACCCGTATGGACCGATGATGTAGCGACACAACCAACGCGCATCATCGTGATTGATACCAGTGCCAGCATGTTGGCACGCACACCTGCAGGGACGCGTATTTCTCAGGCCAAACGACACGCTCATGCACTCATTGATGCCGCCCCGGTTGCTACCCGTTTTACTATTGTGCAAATGCACCATACCCTACAGATTCGTGCCAATCAGTTGGCAGACCGGACTGCCGCTCATCACGCTGTCGATGTCATGGAAGCCAGCACCGTGGCTGGAGATTTCACCCGTGTGGTGCCACAACTACACGGCCTTGATTCCCCCCGGAGTGCCATGTACATCATCAGCGATGATCGTGTGTTGTGGGATACGCCGACATGGCCATCCACCTGGCGCATAATTCCCATCGGCGGTGATGCGCCCAACCAATCTGTCCAAGGTCTGCAGATGACGACGAGTGCTACTGGGTGGACTGGTACCGTGTATGTGGCGTCAGATGGGAGTGATTGGCCAGCTGCACGCTTGCTCGAAATCCGCGACCAACGTGGCACGTTGTATGCGGCTACCTATGTGTGGCCACGCGCTGACACACCTGTTGAATGGAGCTTTGCACTCACGCAACGCCCTGATGTCTTGGTGGCGTCGCTTGCACCAGATACTCGCGATGCGCTTTCGGCCGATGATAGCTACTGGTGGCGGGCAACGAGTCAGCAACCACTTCGTGTCTTTCTGCAGAGTACAGACACGCGGTTTTTGCCAGCCGCATTGCGTGTTCTCCCAAATGTCACCCGCGTATCCCAGCCCGTGGATGCAGACATCGCTATCGTCGAATCCAGCGACGTGCTCACGGGGGCACTGCGGATGCCGACTTGGTTGATTGCTCCACCTGTTGCGCCAACAGTGTCATTCCCGCAGCTCCAGCCAATTCTTGTCAGTGGTGACGTTGCTTTTCTCAATCAAGATATCAATATCCAGCAAACACAAATCGTCACCGCGAGCGTCGTTTCCCCACCGGTTTGGGCGCAACGCTGGCTGTACAGTGCGGCCGGTACACACGCATATGCGGGAATTGATGCCGGTGTACCACGAATTGTGATGGGGTTTTTGTTGACACAGAGTGATCTCCCGTTGCGGACTGACTTCCCGATTCTGGTGCGCAACGTACTGCGCTTTTTGGCACCACAATCATCGATGGATTCCATGCAAACTGGTGTGGCATATGGATTAGAAATGACGCCCACCACACAAACTCCGCAGCTAATCACACAACCAATGTTTGCGAACGCACGCATCGAACGCCATAATGACCGCTGGTATTTAGTTGACATAAATGAAATTGGTGCGTATCGCATTGATACGACTTGGTATGTCGCAAACATGCTTGCGCCTTGGGAATCAGCAACTCAGCGTCCTGTGACAGAATTGCACACAGTGCTGGGGGCATGGACGTGGAGTTGGCCATTACGGAACTGGTGCATTGTTGTGGCCATGTTACTAATGGTAATCGAGCGATTCTTGACGTGGTATACAGGGAGGACGACATGAGTCCAATCAGTTTCGCCACTCCATGGATACTCGTGTGCGTACTTCCACTCTGTGCATTGATGTGGTGGTGGCGCCCACGTCACCAGCACTCACGCTGGCCCGATATGCTGGCTATCACACTGCGCATGATGGCGTGTATTGCCATGGTCGTGGCACTTGCGAATCCAGTGTATGCCCAGCGTCCATCAGCAGCGGCAGTCGTCGTCGTGCGCGATGTGTCACAGTCTATGGATGCAACTGCACGACAGCAACAGGCCACATACCTTGCCGATTTAATACGCACACAACCTGCAGATGCGCTACTCGGTATTGTGGATGTTGGTGCAAATCCTGCTGTCGCCGCAATACCACAGCTAGGACTAGCAGATAGCTCGTTTGCCCGTGTAGATGCGGTGCAGGGAACGGCACTAGCCGATGCGGTAAATATGGCGGCCGCACTCGTCCCCGGTGAATACGAAGGACGTATCTTGGTGTTGTCGGATGGGAACGAGACGCGTGGTCGACTCCAAGATACTATTGATGCGTTACTGGCGCGCAATATCCGTGTCGATGTCGTGCCACTGCCGATGACGCAAGCGCCTGCCACCTTGGCCATCGTCGACGTGCAAATTCCGCAGCGCATCCGGGGCAGTGGTGTGATTGCAGGGACAGTCATGATTCAAAGCACCATTCCACAAACGGCACAGCTCGTAGTGCGTGATGCCACGCAAGAACTCGGCCGCCAATCGGTTTCGGTCAATGCGGGCGTGCAGCGAATCCCGATCACGATTCCTGCACTTGGTGCGGGTGTGCATCGACTTTCCATTGCGATATCGGCTCCCATTGATGATCAGCGCGACGATAATCAGACTGACGTATTGGTCGAGCAAGACGGTCCACCACGGGTTTTGTTCTTGGCTGACCCCCTCGATCGCGCCCAGGCACTCATTGATGCATGGCGCCGCATTGGGGCGACGGTGACTGCACGTCGCCCCAGTGACGTCAGTACGCGCATGACTGATTTTGCGACACACGATGTCATCGTGCTCTTTGATACACCGGCTCGTCGTGTGCCTGTTGCGGTGATGGCACAAATCGATCAGAGTGTACGCATATTGGGGAAGGGGTTTTTGTGGATAGGTGGAGCAGATAGCTATGGTGCTGGTGGATATCGTCGGACCCCACTTGCCGATCTCTCCGCTGTATCGCTTGATCCCCTTGATCCCGACAAACGCAAAGAGCTGGGTCTGTTACTCGTTATTGATCGTAGTGGCAGTATGGGTGAAAGTGATGCCAATCTGAGCAAACTCGACTTGGCCAAAGAAGCCGCTTTTCGAGCCATTCAGCAACTGCAGCAGGGAGATACCGTTGGGGTGGCATTTTTTGCCGATTCGGCTGCCTGGGCATTACCGCCACAACCACTCCCTGCAGATGACGAGATAGCACGTGGTCTCGGCAGTATTGTGAGTGACGGTGGTACGTCGATTCGGTCAGGACTCAGCCTGGCTCTCGCCCAAGCCGATACGCTGCGTGGCGATGTCCGTCATGTCATCTTGTTGTCGGATGGCATGGATACCCAGCCGAGTGACGCTATTGTGCAACAACTCTGGCAACAAAACATCACGGTGAGCACCATTGCCTTAGGTGCAGATGCAGATGTGGCCACGCTCAAGCGTCTCGCAGACCTCGGCCACGGCAGTGCCTACCAGGTCAGTAGTGCGCGTGAATTGACCAACGTATTCCTCGATGATACGAATCGTGTGGCTAGTCGTGATACGGTGGAAGAAGAAGTGGTACCACAAAAAGTCACCTTTGACCCATGGATGGCGCCGCTGCAACAGGTTGTGCCGATCTTTGGATACAATCGCACATCAGTATTGCGTGACACGCGTGTGCTTGTGCAAATCGACCAGACCACGCCACTCTGGGCACTGCGGAGCATCGGTCGCGGCCAAAGCATGGCGTGGACCAGTGACCTAGGTGGGCGATGGGGCCGCGCGTGGCTGGCATCCGACCACATTGCCATACTGGCACCACTCTTGCTGTCCCCGTTGCTGCCTACAGCCGATACTGGCCTCGATATGTCGTGGTTTTGGCACGACGACATCCTCGAAGTAACTGTCGAAAGTAAAGTCGCAAGTGAAACTCCCGTTGTGCGCATGATTGATGAGCGTGGCCAACAGACGACCATTCCATTGAACGCACGCGGGCGTTCGCGCTGGGTCGGACAGATGCGTGATTTCGCGAGTGGTGAGTATTTGCTGGTCGTATCACACCATGGAGTGACCCGCACCCGCGGCGTCATGTTGACTGCACGTGCCGAATTAGCTGACCGGAACGGCCAGGCACTCCTCGTAGATGTGGCACAACGCACTGGTGGGCAAATTGTGCAGCGTATCGATGCGGCATATTGGCAAGTGACCACCCCACAATCCCGTGCCATGCGCGATATCTCGCTCTGGTTTGTGCTTTTTGCGTTGTGTTGCGTGGTTAGTGAAATAGGGTTACGCCGTGGTGTGGTGTCATCATTGTCTCGACCGTTGTGGCGGCGTCCTTTGGCCCGCCCTGCGGTCGCAGTGACTGTTCCACCGCCCACACCAGTGCCCCCTGTTGTTCCATCGCGCGTAGATCGTTTGCGTGCTGCCAAGGAGCGCACGCGCACCCGCGACGAATCAGCCGAGTAGTGTCATGACTTCGGCGTGCTGCGGCATGGACTGTTGTGCACCGTGACGGGTCACTGAAATGGCAGCGGCCGCTGCCGCATAGCGCAATGCATGTGGCATGTCGTCGCCACGTGCGAGTGCACATGCGAGTGCACCGTTGTAACAGTCACCTGCCGCGACTGTATCGACGACGGCAACTTTGAATGCAGGAACCACGAGAGTTTGCCCGGCATGACTCCAGAGCACACCGTGTGCACCACGCTTGATGATGACGTGCGTGGCACCCCGCTCGTGCAGGCGCTGGGCGGCGGCTCGTGCGTTTGTCTCATCACTGGGCAGAATTCCCGTCAACTGATACGTTTCTTGCTCGTTCGGAGTGATAATATCAGCCGCAGCGTAATATTCTGCGGGAAGGGGGCGAGTTGGCGCTGGTGCTGGGTCCAGAATAGTCGTTACACCACGGCGTTTGGCGAGTTGCAGGGCCGCGATGACGAGTTCGTAGGGAATCTCGAGTTGGCACAGCAGGTGGCTACTTTGGGTGAGGGTGTGGTCGACATGGTCGAGGATGGCCGACGACATGCGCATGTTGGCACCTGATGCCACGACGATGCTGTTTTCGCCGCGCTCATCGATAGTGATTAATGCAACTCCCGATGATCCCTGGATACGTTGCACGTGCTGGACATGAACGCCGTAGCGCTGTAGACTCGTGCTGAGTTCGTTGCCGAATGCGTCGTCACCCACCGCGCCAATCAGCGTCGCGTCTCCGCCGAGTTGTGCCACGGCCACTGCTTGATTCGCACCTTTGCCCCCCGGGACAGTCACAAACTCGCTCCCGAGGATAGTTTCACCTGGTGCAGGAATATGTGGTGCACGGACGACTAAATCCATGTTGATGCTACCAAATATTGCAATTCCCATTGTTTCCTCACTACTGCGGCGGTGGCTGTATTGTATCATACAAAATCGTCAAATTTAACGTTGGAAATAGCGCATTGTGATGCGAATATTCAAGTTGTTAAAAAAAGTGCTTGACATCTGTGAAATTCTTGATACAATATCGAATCGGTAAGGAAAAATTACCGTGAATTCGCGCCTCCGGCGATAGGTGAGCATCCACGCGTCACCGTCGAGTGTTCAGTGGTCACATTGATGTACCACGGCATCCACCGAGTAGGCTTTCTAGAGGTTGTATGGACGTTTGCGCAAACAAACTCATAGGTGGCGTTGTCACCGTGCTTGGGTTGTGTGTGGGCACACGGCCGTATCAGCCCTAACCCCCCTCTCTCGCTCCCATAGCACAAATACCTGACCACAGTGTCTCCGTATGACGACGTCCCCCGTGTGTGTGGATTTCGTTGTCATGTAGGAGGGTTTCCATGTTGATTCGATGGATTCAGACGGCGTATCGCCGTGTCGTGATGGTCCCTTCACCCGGCTGGTTGACGAGTCGCCATGCAAGTCAGATGGTTGTACGACTCCGCCAACGTGGGTAGTGTCACTGGTATTTATACGTCGCTATTTAAAGGAGTACTACGGGAATTGAACGATCTTACCTATATTGAACACATGCGCCAGCAGTATGGCGTGCCTGCCGACGGTCAGTTGAATGGGTTTTTGACGCGTCGTGAGGGGCAGTTGTTTTTGGATGATCGCATTAATCTCAATGAACTTATTCAGCAATATGGTGCCCCGCTCGAGGTTGCCTATTTGCCATTAATTACCCGCCAAATCGATGCCATGCATACGATGGTCGACGAGGCACGACATGCCACACAGTATCGTGGTGACTTCTTTTATGCATATGCCACCAAGGCCAACTTTGCCGAAGAAGTCGTCCGGACCGCATTGCAGTCTGGTGCCCATTACGAGACATCTGCATCTGCAGATATCATTATCGCCCATCAGCTGTGGAGCCAAGGCATCCTGGCCAACAATCGCTACATGTTCTGCAATGGCTCCAAAGATTCCGTCTACCGTGATGCGATGATTGCGCTGCGCGAAGCCGGCTACGAGCGCATCGTGCCTATTATCGATGATTTGGCCGAGCTGGCTTATCTCATCCGCCATTGTTCCAAACCACTCTTGCTCGGTGTACGTGCCCGCTTTGACATCGGCGATGTCGATGCCGATCACCCTGGTGGCGAACGCTTTGGCTTGACGCCACACGAGATTCAGAGTGCCATTGCAATGCTCAATGGTACGCCACATCGCCTGGTCCTCTATCATGCCATGGTCGGCAGCCAAATGGAGGATGCCAATTTGTGGCGCATCCGTTTGGGCGCATCAGTCGACGCGTATGCGGCACTGGCTGCTCAAGTTCCCGACATGCACTTCTTCAACTTTGGTGGTGGCATGCCCACGGATGCCTACGTCATCAACTTCACCTTTGACTACCAAGGCTTTTTGCAGGGCGTGATGCACGAAATGCAACACGCCTGTATGCGGCACGGCGTTGCAGTACCACATCTGGTTGGTGAGTTCGGACGGTATACTGTTGCATCGCACAGCGTCTACTTGATGGAAGTCGGTGCCGTCAAGGCAGGGCGTGGTGGTGCACCTGACTGGTACTTGCTCAACGGGAGTTTGATGGTGTCATTGCCCGATACCCTGATTGTCGAAGGCCAGCAATTCATCGTGTTGCCCCTCGAGGACTGGCACATGCCGGTGCGACCGGTACGCCTGGCAGGGCGCTACACGTGTGATACCGATGATTACTATCCACGATCCGGACAACCGCCACTCATGCTCCCCACGAGTGGCGAGCGCACGGTATTGGCCTTTTTTGGCATCGGTGCATACCAACAGATGATTTCTGGACGCGGTGGTGCACATCACTGCCTCACCCCGGAAATGCGCCGGATTATCATCGAACGCGAAGATGACGCATTGATGCTGCGCGAAACACCCGCACAGCACCTCAATGACATCATGGTGACCCTCGGGTATCACCGTGCCACCCTCGAAATTCAACGAGCGACTGCCGATACGAGCGACCGTACACCGCGCCCGTTGCGTTTGCCAGCACGCCGTAGTGTCCGCCCCGCACGCCGGACTGCCAATCGCTAACACGTCCATCTGTTGCATCCCCTTGGTCATGCACCAAGGGGATGACGTATAATGCCTGTAGCGAAGCATGTTGCACAAAGGGGATGCCATGGAACACCGCAAACGTCTCGGTGTCGTGACCAGCGGCTCATTGGCCGACGGCTTGATGGCACGCATAGATGCCTCTCAGACCATTGAATCATTGCGTGTTGGGCAATTCTTGCTCATCCAAGGCACGCAACACGAATTCTTTGCCATGCTGACGGACGTCGAATTGGCGGCAACCACACCCAACGTGCTGATTGATCCACCCAGTGATGATCCGTTCCTCTATGATGTGCTGGTTGGGACGGCTACCTACGGCACCATCGAAATGCGACCGTCGCTCATGCTGCCCCGTGACGTCAGTGAAGGCTTATTGCCGGTCAAAACCATCCCCGCACATTTTTCCCCTGTCTATGATGCCGATGAACGTGATTTCACCCGCGTCTTTGGTAAAGAGGACGAGACCCACTTCGAAATCGGTCGTCCGCTGGACATGAATGTCCCCGTCTGTATTGACCTCAACCGCTTGGTCGAGCGCTCAAATGGTGTCTTTGGCAAAAGCGGCACGGGCAAAAGTTTCCTCACACGCCTGCTCCTCAGTGGCACCATCAAAGCCAATGTGGCTGCAAATCTCATCTTTGATATGCACTCTGAATATGCCAGTGACGCTTCGTCTGAGGGTGGTGGGTTTGTCAAGGGCTTGCGCAAAATATTCGGGTCGGTTGTGCGCATCTATACGCTTGATGCGGAGTCTACACGCCGGCGTGGTGCGCAGTACGATCACGAAATTCGCATTGGCCTCAACGAAATAGAAGTTGAAGACATCCTGCTCATCCAAGACGAACTCAACCTCAATGCCACTGCTGCGGAATCCGCCTATCGCCTCACCGACGAATTCCACGATGGCTGGTTACGCACATTGCTCGACATGTCACCCGATGACATTGAGTCATTTGCAGAACGCACCGGGACGCATTATGGATCGCTGAGTGCCCTCAAACGCAAACTCGAAGCACTCCGCCGTCGTGGCTATGTGACCAATCAAAACAACAGCGTTGTCGATACATTAATCGATGACTTGATGCACAAAAAACATGTCGTGCTTGAATTTGGTCGCTTCGACAATACCATCGACTACATGCTCGTGGCCAACATCATTACGCGCAAAATCCACGCACGTTGGCGTGAACGCACCGAACTCTATCTCACGAGCAAGAATAGAGCAGATAAACCACCGCAGTTGGTAATCACCATCGAAGAAGCCCATAAATTCCTTAATCCGACTGCCGCCAAACAGACAATTTTTGGCACCATCGCGCGAGAAATGCGCAAATACAGCGTCACGCTCCTCGTCGTTGATCAGCGCCCCTCATCTATTGATAGCGATGTGATGAGTCAGCTTGGTAGCCGTGTAACGGCACTGCTCAACGATGAAAAAGACATCGATGCAGTATTCACGGGCGTCAGTGGTTCGAATGCGCTCAGGACAGTGCTCTCCACACTCGATTCTCGCCAGCAGTGTCTCATCCTCGGCCATGCCGTCCCCATGCCGGTAGTGGTGCGCACGCGCGCCTATGACGAGGCTTTTTATCAGGCGATGGGTGGGGGAATCGCCCAGACAGCGACGTCCACGGCACCGAGTGTACCGCCAGGACGTGGTGCGGTGGTCGAAGATTTATTTGAGAGTGATTAAGTCGTTACGGCTTTTTGGGGAGGCCGTACTGCATCAATCCCCCCATACGGATGCGAATAATCACCGCAAATTCGCTGCGATTTGCTGCTTCTGCGGCATCGGCAGCCTGACGCATCAAGGCAATGGCCTGCGTGACATCGCCTTGTGCTTCGGCAATACCTGCCTGCAAAAACAATCCTTCTGGTCGTGTCACATCATTTGCAAGTAGTGTGGCCGCATCTGCATTTGCTCGCGCGAATTGTTTGGTCAGAACCCGGTTGTTCCCGCGCATGTAGAGGGCTGCATGGTTGTCCCCATCAATGGTGAGTGCCCGCTGCCACGCTTGTGCCGCAATCTGTGCGTCACCGTTGGATTCTGCCAGTACGGATACCCATATGTGCGATTCGAGGTCATCGGGGAACGACTTGGCCTCTTTTTGGGCAAGCGTGTACGCCAACGCATAGTCATCAGCAATTACAGCATTGAGAATTGCAGTGGTATCCGCAGTTGCAGGGGTGGTGGCAACTGCGTACCAGAGTGTGGCAATAATCACCCCAAACACGCCGACCAACGTGATAATGCGGTTGCGGCGCCGGCGTTGTGTTGTCGCGCCGATGGTACGCAGTGTCGCATAGAGCGGACTCGGAGATGTGTCCATCTCCACGGGGAGTCGTTTGAGGATGCGTGTTGCTTCACGCTGGACTTTGCTATTCAAGGCAACGATGCGCACGTGTTCTGACGTAATATTCAGCCCTGCGGCGTCACATTGTGCAGCAAGTGCGTTGATGTGGTCGACAAGTGCGATGAGTTGGGCGGCTCCATCTGCGACTTCGTGATAGGTAAGTGTGAATGGTTCCGCTTTGTCGAGCGCGCGCCGTAATTGCGGCATGAGCGGTTGTGTGGTGTCTGTGTGCATTGTGGTGTATCGCGTTGTATAATACGATTAGTAAAACAAATGTATCTGAGGGGTAGCATACCATATGCGACTAGTTGTTGTACGTCATGGCGAAAGTGAATGGAATCGCATAGGCCGATATCAGGGGCAATTTGATGCACCATTGTCTGAAATGGGTGTCAAACAGGCCGAAGCATTGGCTGAACGCCTGCGTTCCGAATCGTTTCATACCATTTATGCCAGCCCACTGCAGCGGGCACGACTCACCGGTGAAGCCGTGCATCGCTATCATCCCGATACACCATTTGTCGTCGAGCCAGCCGTCATCGAAATTGATCACGGCGAATGGGCGGGGTTGATGGTCGACGAAGTGATTGCCAAATACGGCGATGGGTTGCGCGAATGGCGCATGACGCCGACGCGTTCGCATATGCCGGGTGGCGAAAGTTTTAGCGATATCCTCAAACGCGTGCTCGACTTCAAAGAACGCATCATCAAACAACATCCCGATCAAACGGTGCTTGTTTCTACTCACGACGTAGTCGTCAAAATCTTGGTGGCTGACGCATTGGGCATGCACATGGACGGGATTAATCGCATTTGGGTGACCAATGCAAGTATTTCTGTCATCGAATACGGCAGTGACTTGACATATTTGGCCAGCCTCAGCGAGGCCGCCCACCTTAGCAAACTCGAAGTCGTCCGTGGTGCCTGGTAGTTCACTCTTTTTTCAATGTGATATGGTGGGAAAGGCGTGACGATGCCTGAATCAGTTGCATCAGGAAGCGCAACGTCGCGACTTTCGCAAGCACAACTTAATACAATTCTCACCCGTGTTGGACTGACTGCAGATATCCAGCGTGTCGAAGCAGAAATGCTCGATCGTATCAATTCCAGTAACCAGCAGATTCGTGATGCTGGCGCATACACGGTGCAAGCGGGTGGTAAACGCCTACGAGCCATGCTCGTCCTTCTTTCGGCACGGTTGGGCAACTACGACATTGAACGTGCCAAGCATCCGGCCGTTGCCATTGAGTTGTTGCATGCCGCATCACTCGTCCACGACGATTTGGTCGATCATGCAAATGCCCGCCGTGGTCGTGCCACGGTGCATGTGACTTGGAATCGTGATGTGGCGTTGGCGCTCGGTTCGTATTTGTTCGGTGTGGCTGCCCGCGAACTTGCGTACGAACCCGACGAACGTATCATCGGATTCTATGTGCATGCCGCACGCTGCATGGTCGAAGGCGAACTGAATCCGGTGACGGTCGTCGCCCCGCGCGCTGTCGCCGAAGCCCAGTACTATCGCAAAATAGGCTACAAAACAGCCGTGCTTTTTGAGGCTGCCTGTCGCGCTGGTATTGCGGTATCTGGTGGTTCGCCACAAGCCGTCGCTGCCCTCGGTGCGTTCGGCTACGAACTCGGCCTAGCCTTTCAAATCATCGATGATATCTTGGATATGATTGAAAACGAATCAGTGCTCGGGAAACCCGTCGGGAACGACCTGCGTGAGGGTACCATCACGTTGCCTCTGATTTTGGCGCATGATCGTTCACCCAATCCCGAATTTGTACGGATTGCCGAAGCCCCTGTCCCGGCACTCAAGGTGCCCGAAATCATTAATTACATACAGGCCGCAGGTGGTATCGAAGCTGCGTATATCGCTGCCAACGAGCGAATTACGCGGGGATTGGCGTATGTCGCCCCCTACGCCGACGAAGCCACCTTTGATGCGTTTAGTAGTATTGCACGCCATATCGTGCAACGCCGTAATTAGTCACTTCTCCGCATATCAATCACTACCTCGCCGCACACTTCAATGGATTGTGAAGGGTGAATACATCCAGTCCATACGCATCTGCGTATGGACTTACAAAGACGTGTGCATGGATAGCGAGGTTCAAAATGCCGACGAATCCCTATCAAACGGAAGAAGTTGATATGCTCGAAGCCCCCGGCGACGATTGGAATGATGAAGTCGCTGATGCGTTAATTGAGGAATCTCCCAACCAAGAATCCCTCGTCGAAGACTCCGTGCAGATGTATCTGCGTGAAATCGGTCAAGTACCGTTGCTCAATGCGGCACAAGAAGTAGACTTGAGTCAACGCATCGAAGCCGGCGCCTATGCCCGTGATGTCGTTGAATCACGTGCCGACTATCCTTATAACGCCGAAATCGATGCACAGGCCGCCAGTATGGTGCAATCTGTACCACATGCCCATTCACTCGAAGCCTGGTTAACCAGCTGGCTCGAGCGTGGTGGTCAACTTATCACGCTACCATATGTGCTTGCACATGCCCAGCACCATGACAAACTAATCGTCGAAGGTACCGCTGCCGACTACAGCGAACAAATCGACATTTTGCGCGAGTGTGAACGTGTGCGCCTCCTCGCACTCAAAAGCAACATGCTTGTGTTGACCCCGTTTATCAATCGCATCAGCACGCACTTCCCCGAACACGTGTTGGCGATGCTCGAGTGGGTATTCCACCATGTCGCATTGACTACCCCCATCATGATCAATCTGTCAGACCGCGATGTACGTGCTTTACAGCGCCGCATCGAAGACGGTAGCGATGCACGGCGACGCCTCATCCAGGCCAACCTGCGCTTGGTGGTGAGTGTTGCCAAAAAATACATCGGTGGACCATTGTCGTTCATGGATCTCGTCCAAGAAGGAAATATCGGTCTGATGCGTGCCGTCGAAAAATTCGATATTCTGCGCAAGAATCGGTTTTCGACCTATGCCACCTGGTGGATTCGCCAGGCCGTGACACGTGCCATTGCCGAGCAGAGCCGTCTTATTCGCTTGCCAGTGCATCTGAGTGATGCTATTGGGCAAATGCGTCGTGTGACGCGTGTGCTCGAACAAGGCCTCTCGCGTGAGCCAACGCCCGAAGAGGTCGCTGCCGAGCTTGGTATATCCGATCGCAAAGTGCGTCGTCTCTTGCAAGCATCAGCACAACCCATCTCACTCGAACAGCCCATCAACAGTGATGGCGAAGGCCATATCGGCGAGTTATTGGCGGATGAATTGAGCGACTCCCCTAACGATATTGCGATTCGCCATATGCTCCAAGTCGATGTCGCTAATGTACTCAATGAATTACCCGAACGCGAACGTGCGATTCTGCAGATGCGCTACGGTATGCACGACGGCCAGCGACATACGCTTGAAGAGGTGGGCGTCGCCTTTGGGATTACCCGTGAGCGCACCCGCCAAATCGAAGCCGATGCATTACGCCAGCTCCGTTCTCCACAATTAGGGGCGCGCTTACAAGCCTACCTCGAGTAATCATTCTGCTGCAGTTGATTGGCGTTTCATCATCATCGTCATTGTGCCTCGTTGCACAACTTCTGCGCGTTGATTCAGTACTTCGATGGCAAAGACCACAATACCACGATCACTATGCCGTGTTTCACGTTTACTTTCAACGTGCATCACGGCATGAATCGTGTCGTTGAAAAGAATCGGTGCCACGAAGTTCCAATTGACGCCGAGAAACGCCACAATGCCGTCGGGATTGATGTCTGTGCGGTACTTGAGGCCGTTGACGATCGCCATGCCCAGCAACCCATGGGCAATGCGTTCACCGAAGAGTGACTCCTTCATGTATTCTGCATCCGTATGCAGCCGATTAAAGTCACCAGTCAACATCGCAAACATGCTTACTTCTGTTTCGCCAATGGTGCGTGCCGGCGTGACAAATTGTTCACCAATCTGATAATCTTCATAATGGGTGTGGTTCGACATGCTTCACCTGCTGTGATACAACGCGGCGGCATACCATGTGGTATGCCGCCGCTACATTCTCGCCGAGACGGACTACAAGCCCATTGATTCTTTGACCAAGCGGGCGATATCGGTGGGGAGCTCTGCGACGCGTGCGCCAACTGCCTGAAGCGCTTCGATCTTTTCCTGAGCAGTGCCTTCACCACCAGAAATGATGGCTCCTGCATGTCCCATGCGCTTGCCTGCCGGAGCAGTGCGTCCAGCAATAAAGCCGACCACTGGCTTGGTGACATGCTGACTGATATAGCGGGCCGCATCTTGTTCGGCCGTACCACCAATTTCCCCAATCAACACAATGGCCTTGGTTTCGGGATCGGCCTGGAATTGCTCCAGGACGTCGATGTAGTTGGTCCCGATAATCGGGTCACCACCAATGCCGACAATCGTGCTCTGCCCCAAGCCAATGCGTGTCAGTGCATCCACCGCTTCATAGGTGAGCGTGCCACTTTTGGATACCACGCCGACTGGGCCTGGTGTGGCGATATTACCAGGGATAATCCCCACTTTGGCTTGGCCGGGAGTCAATAATCCAGGACAGTTTGGTCCAACCAACCGTGCGCCTTTTTCTTTGACGAAGGCGTACGTACTCACCATGTCGTTGGCGGGAATCCCTTCGGTGATACATACAATCAACTTGATGCCCGCAGCAGCGGCCTCGCGTACGGCATCTGGCGCAAAGGGAGCTGGCACATAGATAATTGATGTGTTGGCACCTTGCTCTCGTACTGCATCACTCACGCTATTATAAATCGGTACTTGACCATCAATCGCCGTCTGCCCTGCTCGACCCGGCACAACCCCGGCCACAACATTGGTGCCATAAGCCTTCATTTGGCGGGTGTGAAACTCGCCCTCACGACCAGTGATACCCTGCACGACCAAACGGGTATTGCGATCTACCAAAATACTCATGAATGTTACTCCCACAATTTACTGACGCAGTGCTATCCTAGCACGAGAATCCCCTTTCGGCAAATAGCCACATCACCCACGAGTGCGGACACACACATGGAATAATTGCCTATTGGCAGCGTGCGAATTTATTGCTCATGCATCGATTTTTCGCAGTTTGTATAAAAATTTGTGCATAATGCACAAATACTATTGATATGAATTAGTTGAAATATACAAAAGATGTGCTATGATGTGGGTGGATAGGTTTTTGAATGTAATGGCAAGGAGGCCAGCACATGAATCACACACACATCGAACAGTCATTCAGTGACGAAGTTATGACGCAAATCCCCGAAGCCAAGCAAGTACTGCAGGATCTTGGGATTAATCGGACGCATACACGCCTGCAGATTCAGGCTGAAGCATCTTCATTGGACACCGATACGCTGTTGGCTGCGATGGAATTGTTGTCGCGCCGCAATCTGCGTTCACACATGCCCGATAGTCGCAACTAGCATGCACGTACACCGCCCCAGCGCATCAATGGCGATGCGCTGGGGCGGTTCGTGTTTTGCTCGCCATGTAGCAGATAAAAACGACAGAAGGAACCCCCAGTGCGTTATCGCCGTGTCGTCACTGGGGGGAGAGGAGTTGAGAGGAATATGAGGTTGTAGAGGAATCGGCGCTGGGGCGATGAGTCATGCTCATCTGGTATGTTTTCATTATCGTTTGCAATGATGAATCTCTCATGAGTATGGCATAAGGAAATACAAAGAGCCCACGGGAGATTATCTCCCGTGGGCTCTGCGTGTACCGACAGTTTAGTGGTGAGCTGCCTTTGCAGGAGCATGACCATGGCCGTGCCCTTTGAGTTGGGCTTCGAGTTCTGGGATGCGATGATCGTTGGGTGGTAACAATGGCATCTGCATCAAATAGCGCAAGAAGAGATAGATCCACATGCCACCAACGCCAACGAAGGCGGTGATGTGTGTCCAGTGGATTTGTATGCCGTCGTGATGGAAGGCCGGGTTAATCAGCCAGAAGACGTATACAATTTCGATTGCGACAATCCACATAGCGATGCGTGATACCACGTTGAAGTTACGCTTGGTATGGCGCGAAATCAACAAGAAGAATGGCAAGAAGAAATGACCAAAGATCAAGGCGATAGACAGAATTTCCCAGCCGTGATTGGTACGATAGTAGAACCACGGGGTGAATTCTGGCACATTTCCCGACCAGAGGATCAAGTACTGCGAGAAGTTCAAGTACGTCCAGAGCACGGTAAATGCAAACGTGAACTTGCCAAGGTCATGCAGGCGATCCACAGGAACTTCGTAGCCGAGCAGGTTGTTGCGTGACAACATCCACAGCACGATAATCCAGATGGCGAAATTAGTCAATACCTGACCGACCATCCAGGCTACGGGATACATTGACGATGCCCATGCGGGTTCGAGTGACATACCCCAGTCGGTCGCAGCAAACGTCCAAATCATGATATGTGCGGCGAGCCCTGGTCCACTGGTGACGGCCAGTTTGTCGCGGAACGAAACGCTTTCGCTTTTGGGGGCATTTTCTTGGGCAATCGAAAGCTTGCGCAAGCGGTTGACCAGCCAATACCACGCCGCAAAGTAGAAGACGGTGCGTGCCAAGAAGAAAGGAATGTTGAGATAGGGTTGCTTGGCGGCGACGACGGCTTCTTCGGCGAGTACGTGTGGATCTGTCCATTCATAGAGAATGGTGACACCAGCTGCAATCGGCACGAAAAAGAGTGCCATCCACGGAATAACGAGCACACTTGCTTCGGTGAAGCGTCGAATCATCAAGCCCCACACACCACTCGTCAAGTGCTGGAGTTGGAGCAAAAACATGCTCCCTGCCGAAATTCCAAAAAAGAACAGAAACGCAAACAGGTACGATTGGAGTACCTGACTCGTCGAGCTCAGCGCAATCCCCACAGCCGTTAGTGCGAGGGCGACGCCACCGACGATGAGAGCACGACGCTGAATCGAGCTCAGTGTGGTGCGCAGGTTGTCAGTTAGTTCTGCCACAGTTGTTTCCTTACCGATTGCTCGGCGGAGTCATCCTCCGCCGAGCGGCTCACACTACTTCGCGGGTGGATTCTTTTGCATCTCACGAATATACGCAATGATTGCCCAGCGGTCGCTAGTCTTTTGGATGCGGAAATTTGCTGGGAACATGGTATACGGTGTGTTTTCCGGTGAGATGGGCTTGGTGGCATCATAGGCTGGATTGGCTACCCCATGGGAGATTACATTGAAGTAATACCCATCTGGAGCATCGGCCAGATTAAAATCCCCACCTTTGGCGGTCATTTGCTTGAGTTGGGCCACATCAAAGAGTGGTGCAGGCTTGAGTCCGAGTGGACCTTTTGAATATGGTCCAGCAACCAGGCCTTTGCCATCACCTTTGGCGCCATGGCACGATGCGCAGTAGACTTTGTAGCGTTCTTCACCACGCGCGAGTATGCTATCATCGACGGTCAGTGGATTGGTCGCAACAAAATCAGCTGCAGGATCACCACCGACGCGACCAACAGTCGTCTCGTCGATTTGCAAGTGATCGCGTGCAACGGTGCCATCGACCAACGGTCGCGCAGATGCACCGTCTTTGAAGAAGTCACTTGCCTGAAGTGCCTTGTATTTGGGTTGGTCGTACATGTCCAAATGACACGCCGAGATTAGGACTCCAGCGATGGCAATGAGTGCTATCCGCGCAAAGAGACGTCGGAGTGAAGTATGTGTTAGTTGCATTGATTCCTCACTCACTAATCTCATTGACGTTGGTTGCACCAATGCTCTTGAGGAGCGTCGATGCCTTGCCTGCGTCATACTGCGGATCTTTGGCTTCGATGCAGAGAAAGAAGCCGTTGAGCGTGGCGCGTTCGAATCCAGGCGCATTGAAGACCGGGTGATACCAGAGTGGCAAGCCACAGATGGCAATCAGACCAAAGACTGCGCTGTAGGCGGCACCAAGCACCATTCCTTCGAAGGTGATGGGGATGAATGCCGGCCAGCTGAAAAACGGACGACCACCGATGTTCATGGGGTAATCGACGACGTTGACCCAGGTCATGAACCCGAACAACCCGCTTGACCCTAAGAGACCGAAGAGAAACACACCCCATGGA
>CAZIKU010000028.1:0-24884 GCA_964539815.1 uncultured Klebsiella sp.
CTTTGGCCACACCAATGTTGGCCGTACTCACAATTCCCCAGCGAATTTTGCGCATGACAGGCTCCTTTATGGGTTTACGACGTCTCTTCTGTAGGCATTATACAGGCATCGTGGTAGGATAATAACAGCACCACATACACGGGAGGTATGATGAAGTGGATTGGTTTGATTGGGGGCATGAGTTGGGAGTCATCGGCTGAATATTACCGCGTCATCAACGAACAGGTGCGCACACAGCTCGGTGGCTTGCATTCTGCGCAAATCATGCTTGCAAGCGTTGATTTTGCACAGATTGAAGTGCTCCAACACCAAGGGAAGTGGGATGAAGCCGGTATCGTACTGGCTGATGTCGCCCAGCGCTTGGTGGCTGCGGGCGCAGAGCTGATTGTGCTCTGTACCAATACCATGCACAAAGTAGCACCAGCGATTACCGCTGGACTCACCGTGCCGTTCGTGCATATTGCAGATGCCACTGCGCAACGCATTGTCGCGCAGCGCATCACACGCATCGGGCTGCTCGGCACACGCTATACCATGGAACAAGAATTCTACGTGGGACGCCTGCAGCAACAGTACGGACTCGAGGTCATCGTCCCTGCGGCTGATGAGCGCATTGACGTAAATCGCATCATCTACGATGAGCTCTGTCTAGGTGTCATCAGTGATACCTCGCGCCAACGCTACCGCGATATCATGGCCAATCTGGTACACCGTGGTGCCCAAGGCATCATCCTAGGGTGTACGGAAATCACGTTGCTTGTTGGCCAAAGCGATACCACTGTGCCCGTCTTTGATACGACGCGTATACATGCCGAAGTTGCTGTCGAAATGGCACTTGCTACGTCCTAAAGAAGGAGAGAGATAATGCGCATACAACTGATTTTCGTGATTGTGGCCGTATGTTTGGCGAGCTGTGGGACCAGCAGCGATGCCGAAGCCACAGCGATTGCCACCGCAGCCGTCGCAAATGCTGACGAGAGCAACACTGCGGTCACACCAGCTACGAGTGATGCAAGTAACGATATGGCGACTGCCACACCTGCGACCACACCTGCTACGAGTGACCCCGCACAACCTGATGGCGTGTCACAGTCGTTTTTTGCAGCATACCAGAGCGATCCCAGTGGTGATGCCAGTGCGGCCTATTTTACTGAGGGCATGACAAAGCTATACGACAGTGGGAAAACGGTCACCGATATCACCGGTATTGACCCTACCTACACCAGTGCGACCGTGATCAACACGCAACTCTACAACGACAACAAAAACGCCATTGTGACGGTGCAGCTCGACTATGCCAATGGCAGTCAAAAAGTCGATGTCACGTTGGAACTGCAAAACGCACAATGGCGTGTTGCATCGATTGCTGCACAACCACAGAAGTAATTGCTCGATACTCGATACTAAAGGAGTCCACCATGCATCGTCGCCAATTGTTCCGTCTCGCCGCACTCACGCCCGTGCTCATGGCATGTGGCCAAAAAGCTGCCGCTGTTGACCCGTATCCCGGTGCCGTCGCCGCCAAACCCGAAGACGCAGCCCTTGCTGCGGAGTTGCTCAGTACCATCAACGAAGTGGGCAAGGCCACTGGCGTCCAAGCCACGTTGTACCGCATCCCCAGTGGCACGACATATGCCGATGTCAAGACCTACTACAACGACGCACTGAGTGCCAAGGGGTACGCCATCCAAGACATCCTCGTCTCCGAAGGTGACACCATCAACTACTGTGGGTGGCGCAGTGGAATTTCGATTTTCGTCGTTGGTGTGGTCGAAGACAACACGGGCGATGGTGCGTACATGGCGGTTGCAGCGAATTAATCTGCCCGCGTCAATTGACTAATTCCACCATGCATCCGGCTTGCGCACATCGCGCAGCCGGATGTTGGCATTTGTATCGACATCATGATCGTACTTGTGTGTCATGACGCGCTGTGCCAGATAAATGCCACGATGCCCTGTTAGCGTGTATGTCACTATCGTGCAGATGGCGAAAAGGTGCAACGGGGCGGCTCCAAACAACTCGACACCCATGAGAATGCAGGTCAAGGGTGTATTGGCAGCCGCCGCAAAGACGGCAATCAGTCCGAGTGCCGCCAGCATATCATGGGGCAGACCGAGAAGCGGCGCAATGGCTGCACCCAAAGTGGCCCCAATCACGAAGAGTGGCGTGACCTCGCCACCTTTATACCCGAAACCGATCGTCACCACCGTCAACAGCAATTTACATGCAAAGGCCCAGGCAGGGACACTTGTAGGCGTAAACGCAGCCTGCATCAATGGCAAACTGAGTCCATTGTAGGCCGTGGTACCAAAACTGAGCGTCAGCACGATGACCAACAGCCCACCGACCACGGCCCGCACCACAACATTGGGAAAGAAACGTTTACTCAACTCGTTGACGCGATGCACACCCTCAGAAAAGACGAGACTCACCAGCGCAAAGAGGCCGGCAGCGATGAGAATTTTGCTGACCACGAGTAGTGTTATATCCGGCATCGTCGCAATGGAGAAATGCGTGTGGGGCACACCCAGTGCCCGCACCGTCCAATCACTGACAAATGCGGCCACCAGACATGGCACCAACGCGAGATAACGCACCCCACCCACAGCGAGTACTTCCATGGCAAAGAGTGTACCAGCGAGTGGCGTGCCAAATACCCCACCAAACCCGGCACTCATGCCGGCTAGCAACACCAAACGCGTTTCACGGGCATCGCTACGGAGCAGACGAGCGAGTGTAGCTGCAATACTGCCACCTATTTGCACGGCGGTGCCCTCGCGGCCAGCGGAGCCACCAGCAAGGTGCGTCAACAGTGTGCTCCCCAAGATCAAGGGGAACATGCGAAATGGCACCACGGCGTGCGGCGCAGAGTGGATGTGTTCGAGGATGAGGTTGTTGCCAGCGTTGGCCTCACCACCATAGCGCTGGTATATCCAGGCGATGACCGCGCCGATGACAGGCAAAAGATAGAGCAGCCAGGGCTGGGTGGTAAAGATGGTGGTAACTGCAGTAAGTGCAACGAGGAATGCGGCACTGGCTAACCCGGCAAGCACTCCGATAAGCATGGCAAATGCAATGAGGCGCGCAAAATGCGACATGTGATTCACCCTTCACAAACACGAAACGCCCGGGGCGCAGTCACGTCAGATGCAAAAGACATCTGCGCATGCGACCCGGGCGTCATCCACCCAGCGCGACGTTACTTGGTCTCGCGGTAGAGCACGTGCTTGCGCAACGTGGGGTCGTACCGGCGCAACTCAAGACGGTTGGTGTCGTTTTTGCGGTTCTTGACGGTGGTGTAGGTATGAGCACTCTCGGTGCTGCGCAACTTGATGATGATGCGGTTGCCCTTTTTGCTGGCCATGATATTCCTCGCAAGAGTAATCAATAAACTTTGTGCATTGTACCAAGATTCGACCCGTTGCGCAAACCATCACACCGCACTTTGTTTTAGTATATACTGACCACAACGTTTGGCGATTATCCACTATGGTGAGGGCACATACCATGAGCACGATTCAATTCATCCCGTTTGCTGGGCATGATACCCCCAGCGACGCCGTCATCAATACGTGTGTACACTGTGGCTTGTGTCTTTCTTCGTGCCCTACCTACCGCGAAACAGGCCTCGAGCAGTTTTCACCACGTGGCCGTATTTATTTGATGAAAGCAGTCGCTGATGGGCGCATTGGTATCGACAGTGACACCTTTCAAGAGCAAATGAGTGCCTGTCTCAACTGTCGCGCCTGTGAAGCCGTCTGCCCCAGTGGCGTGCAATACGGCCAAATCCTCGAGGCATCGCGCACCCAGATTCATCATGCCAAAACCGATGGTCGCCTTGCCCCGTACCCGGTCAGTGTGCGCCTGATTCGCTCACTCGTTTTTGGTAAACTCTTTACCGATATGGCGTGGTTTCGCGCCTTTTCGCGCTCGTTGTGGCTCTACCAAAAAAGTGGTCTCCAATGGCTTGCCCGCACATTAGGCATCCTCAAGCTACTCAAACTTCACGAAGCCGAAGCCATTCTGCCACAAATCAATGACTCCTTTACCACTGCCGACGGACAAACCTATCCCGCAATCGGCACCGAAAAAGCACATGTTGCATTGTTGAGTGGTTGTATTATGTCGACTGCATTTAGCAATGTCCACAACGCAACGATTCGCGTATTGCAACGCAACGGCATTCGCGTCACCATTCCTGCGGGCCAGGGATGCTGTGGCGCATTACACGCCCACGGCGGCGAGCTCGATAGTGCCCGTGCCTTGGCCAAACAGAATATCACTGCCTTTGGGGAGACATACGACGCCGTTGTGGTCAATGCCGCCGGCTGTGGCTCGACGCTCAAGGAATATGGTCACTTGCTTCACGACGATGCCGAATGGGCAACACGTGGGGCAGCGTTTAGTGCCAAAGTGCGCGACATCAGCGAGTATCTCGCCGCCCTCGAGCTCAACACCAAAGACCTCACGGCAGTCAACATGACGGTCACCTACCAAGAGCCGTGCCACCTCGCACATGCCCAGCGTATCTCTGCCCAACCGCGCGCCCTGCTCAAAAAAATCCCCGGTTTGACGCTCGTCGAAATGGCGGAATCAGCACTCTGCTGTGGATCAGCTGGTATCTACAACGTGACCCAGCCCGAGATGGCAGCCCAACTAGGCAACCGCAAGCTGGACAACGCCGAGCGCACCAACGCGCAGGTGGTGGTCACTGCAAATCCAGGGTGCCATTTGCAACTTGCCGGCGGGTTACGTCAGCGTGGGAGTGATATGCGCGTGCTCCACATCGCCGAACTCCTCGATATGGCATATGGTGGAGCCAAATGACCCAATCGCGGCGTATTTTGATGATTGCTCCTACGAGCTTTTTTTCTGATTACGGTTGCCATATCCGCATCGCCCAAGAAGCACACGAACTCCAGCGCCGTGGCCACGTGGTACGCATCGCCACCTATCACAATGGTGATAATGTGGACGGGCTCGACATTGTGCGTTCGTGGGATGTGCCGTGGATCAAACGCACCTTGGTTGGGTCGTCACGCCACAAACTATACCTTGATGTGGCATTGTCGTGGCGCAGTCTGCAGACGGCACTCGATTTTCGACCGGATATCATCCATGCCCACCTCCATGAAGGCGGATTAATCGGTGCCGTACTGAAACGCATCATTCGGCGCCCGCTGGTCTTTGATTATCAGGGTAGTATGACGGCCGAAATGATCGATCACCGCTTCCTCAAAAGCCGTGATACCACGCTCTACCACCTACTCCACCGCCTCGAAACGTGGATTAACACGCAGGCTGATATGGTGTTGACATCAAGCGAAAACGCTCGCGCCATGCTGATTAGCTCCTTTGGACATGATGCGCACAATGTCACTACAATTGCTGACGGCATCGACACGGGCTACTTTTGTCCACAGCCCGACAACCCAGATCTGCGCGCGTTACTCGGGATTCCTGCCCACCGGCGCATTGTGGTCTACCTCGGTCTGCTTGCCCCCTACCAAGGCACCAATATCCTGATTGAAGCCATCCCGCAGGTGCTCGCCGCCGTGCCCGATGCGCATTTTCTCATCATGGGCTATCCTGACCCGGATAGTTACCGCCGCTATGCCGAGAGCATGGGCGTGGCTGACCATGTCACCTTGCCTGGGCGCATCCGCTACCTCGACTCACATCACTACCTGGGACTGGGCAGTGTGGCCGTCGCCCCCAAAATGAGCCTGAGCGAAGGGAGTGGCAAAATCCCACAGTACATGGCACTCGGGCTACCAGTGGTTACCTTTGATGCCGCAGTGAGTCGCCAATACCTCGGCAATCACGGAATATATGCGACCTATGGCGATTGCGCTGATCTGGCCGCCAAAATCATCCACACGCTACAACACCCGATAGAGGCACAGCAGATTGGGCAACGCAATCGTACTGCTGCCATCGCCAATCACAGTATCACGCATATCGGACCACAACTCGACGCTGTCTACCAGCAATTACTCGATTAATGTATAATTTGTTTAGTGAGTTAGTCGTATTTGGAGGAACACAATGAGTGCTGTAGCAGAAAGTGCCGCATGGCGCGCACAAATGGATGCGTCCATGCGGGCTGACGATGGCTGGCTGACACTTGCTGGGTTGTTTTGGTTGAAAGAGGGCGCCAACACCTTCGGGTCAGGCGACGATCAAGACCTCGTCTTTCCGGCTGGATCATGCCCGCCACATTTAGGCACCTTTCATCGTGATGGTGACGAAGTGCGTGTAGAGTTCATCGATGGTGAACATGCCGAAATCAGTGGTGCATTTATCGGGAAAAGTGGTGTATTGCAAGGTGACGGCGACGGCAAATACAAGCCAGACATCATCACTTACCGCGATTTGAGCTTTTATGTCATCCCGCGCGGGCACCGCATCGGCATCCGCTTGCGTGACCGCAACAGTGACGTACGCAAAGCGTTCACCGGGCGCATCTGGTTTGAGTACGATCCAGCCTACACCGTTCAGGCAACGTTTGAGGCCTATGAAGAAGGCAAAACGATCCCCATCCTCAACGTGCTCGGGGATACCGATATGATGCCCAGCCCAGGCCGCGTACACTTCACGATCAACGGTCAGGCGTGTAGCATGGACGCCGTGGCTGCTGGTCCCAATCTCTTTTTCAACTTCCGTGACAAAACGTGTGGCAAAGAGACCTACGGTGCGGGACGCTTTTTGACGGTGCCAGGGCCCGTCGATGGCACCGTCGTGGTGGACTTCAATAAGGCGGTCAGTCCGCCGTGTGCCTTCACGGTTTATGCGACCTGCCCGATTGCGCCAGCCCAGAACCATCTACCTGTGGCGATTCCTGCTGGCGAAAAGTACCACGGCGAGCATCACTAAACATCACTACCAGCCCGGCAGTTGCCGGGCTGGTAGTACGAGGATGATTATGTCACTTGCGTTGTATCAGCATGTCTACCAACCAGCCACGGCGACAAATCTCCCGACGATTCTGGCGCTACATGGCACCGGTGGCAACGAGCGCGATTTGTTGGGATTGACACAGGCAATTGCCCCAGGATGTGCGGTGCTCAGTCCACGAGGCAACGTGAGTGAGCGCGGCATGCCACGTTTTTTCCGGCGCTTTGCGGAAGGGGTATTTGACCTCGAGGACGTACAAAAACGTGCGGGAGAACTCGCTGAGTTCGTGGCAAGTGCAGCCACCCATTACGGCTTTGCGGCCAACAACGTCTACGCATTGGGGTATTCAAACGGCGCCAACATCGCCATCGCCACCATGCTCCTCCACCCGCATGCATTACGTGGCGGTATGTTGCTACGTGCCCAGTGCGTGTATACGCCGGATGTGCTGCCACGCCTCGCCGGCAAAGGCATATTCCTCAGCGCCGGCAGCCACGATCCCCTCATCCCACCAGACCAGAGCACGGCGCTCTACACATTACTCCAGAATGCCGGTGCCTCAGTGACATTGGCATGGCAGAATACGCACCATGGCCTCATCCAGAGTGATGTAGAGATGGCTGCGGGGTGGTTTAATGCGTTGATTGCGTGAGTAACACATACAGCACGGCGCGTATGGGAGTACCTCCCATACGCGCCGTTTGCGATTATTCTTTGACCCACACCAAATCAGGCTGGAGCCAGGCTGGGGCGTAGCGGGCATTGGCCAGCGACAGCGGCAAGACTTCCTCGGGCAGAATGATGCCAATAGCAGTACGCAAATACTCACGGCGCGCCTTGATGGCCTGCCACAAATCAGGGGCGAGAACGGCCAGTTCAGCACGCAAAGCGGCATCCGCAATTGCCACGGTATCTTCGCAGTTGAGCGCAGTACCAGCCGGCGTGTTGTCGGGAATGATGTCGCACTGGATGAGCTGACCCGAGCGAATGGGGTCGTCGGAATCCGGTCGAATGGGCGTGTGACTCCACTCGTCGATGCTGCCCAAGTGCCCCGGGTTGAGTGACGGCTTGAATGGTGCAGAAGCGAGGCGTTGCATTACACGGCGATGGATTTCGCCACCACTCATGCCGATGTGCAGTGATTCATACCACAGCATCTGCGTCTGCATGTAGGGCTCGACGTAGTTGGTAAAATAGCTCGAATCCACCGTATCACTGAGCACGCCGGCGCGACAACACAGCCCCCCGCGGTAGCCGATCGCGGTCGTGACTGCATCGCGCATCTGGAGGAGTCGTGGACTGGGGGAACGCAGGCCGAGCACCTGTTTGGGATCACCCGACATCATGGGGTGGCAGGTCATCGGGTCGCCTTCGTACTGCATCAAGGCGGCCGCCTGGTGCTCGCTCATGCCAGGACGCACGCCACGCACAATGCGGTCAACGGCCAGAGCCGCACGTTGGGCACCCCAGGCAAAGAGTGCAATTTGGGCGGCTTCGTTGCGGGCACGCAAGCCGTGCACCGGGTGACTCATGCAGTGGGTCACATCGCGCAACGTGACATCACCACCTGTAGCAGTGTGGATGGCACGAACAAGCATGGCAGGGACATATGCGGGCTGGTCGTCGTCTTGTTCGAGTGGTTCGAGATATTTCCAACCGACCACACCAACTCTTTGACCGGCGCGCACCCCTATCGTGTGCAAGACCGCACTCAAGCGCGGATTGCGCGTACGGTCCTGTCCCATCAATCCCAGACTCTGGCTGAGATGCACATCAAAGCGTGTGCCCAACATCGGCACATAACCGAGTCCTTCGTTGCCGACGATGATGTGGTGTGTGTCGCCAATCACGAGGATGGCTTCTTCGAAGCGTGGGTCAAAATTACTCAGAAACGTTATATCGGCGGCATGTTCGCGGTCGCCATAGACTACTACCCAGTCGCATCCAGCAGCACTTTTGAGGGCTGCGAGACGCGCTTCATAGATGGCAGGTTTGAGCGCAGCAGGGGCGTTTTGTGCCATGTAGGTGGGCATAGAGCGGTAGTGCAACATGACAGACTCCTTTGTATGTGGTGCACTGCCATTATACGGGAGAATGCCTATCATCGCGAGCTACGCACATGCATCCAGTATCCACACACACAGCACATGTGCATGTATCCATTGACAGTCAATAGATACACGCATCCCAGGAGCAGGGCTGGCCATACTCCTGGGATGCATGCGGGGATTGCTTACTGAGCGACGTTTTGTGCAAACATCGATGCCAAGAGCGCAATCAGATAGGGGCCCACAATCGCGGCGGTGACCACGATTTTCCAGACCAGGGCGCGACTACTCTTCCACATGCCGTAGATACCGACTGGCCACACAAAAATACACCACACCACAATCCAGATGGTTTTTTCATACCATGGCGTTGACACCGTCATGTGCATATTCCTTTCGAATCCAAAAGTGGGTTCAGTCATGATAGACGTCATGAGTATATCTGTCAATTTTTCGCCATTTTCATGGATGTTTGTCTATAGAAAGCGGGCAAACTGTGACATTTTTCCTAGCAAAACGAGCTATCACACCCACAACTTTCCCCCTGTAGTCCACAGCAGACAGTACCCACGCATCAACGATAGCCCACAAATAATGCTATAGTTTGCATATATCGTGCAGATGATGGAGTGCCTACCATGCCACAGAATCGTTGGAATGCGAGTGATGCCGCCGCTATGCCGGCACTTGATGGTCTCGTCTACCGGAGTCGGTTGCTCGGCAGTGACCGTACCGTCGTCAATATTTATGGTGGCAACACCAGCGCCAAAACCATCGAGCGTGACCACGCCGACCGCGAAGTGCAGGTGTTGTGGGTCAAAGGTTCGGGAAGTGACGTGGCGACCATCGGCGAATCTGGCTTTGCTGCACTGCGCATGCCCGACATGGCGCCTCTCATCAATCGGGCAGCCATGAGCGACGAGGAAATGGTAGCCTACCTCAACCGCAGCGTCTTTGTACCGGATCGCCCGCGCCAATCGATCGAAACACTACTCCACGCATTTATCCCGGCTGCGCACGTCGACCACACCCACCCCGATGCGGTCATCAGTTTGGCGTGCGCCGCTGATGGGCGTACCCTGTGCGAGCGTTTGTGGGGGCAGCGCATGGTGTGGGTTGATTATATTCGGCCAGGATTTACTTTGAGTAAACAAATCGGCGAGGGGGTACGCAACAACCCCAAAGCCGACCTGGTGGTGATGGGCAAACACGGCTTGACGGTGTGGGGCAACACGAGTGTGGAGAGCTACACTCATACCATCAACGTGCTCAACGAGGCGGAAGAATTCATTGCCAGCACGCGCAACGGGCGGCGCATCTTTGCGGGGGCGGCAGTGCCTGCCCTGCCTGCCAGCGAGCGTGATGCCGCCTGGAGTAGTGTATTGCCGACGTTGCGTGGTGCGCTCAGTCAGCAAGGCAGTCAGATCCTGCAGATTGATAGCAGTGATGCGGTGCTCGAATTTATCGGCAGTACGGGAGCAGCGCAATTCACGCAGGTGGGTGCGGCATGTCCCGACCATTTGGTGCACACCAAGCGCTTGCCGCTGTTTGTGGAGTGGCAACCCAGTCAGGGTCTAGATGCGCTCAAACAGGCAGTGACGAGCAGTGTAGCACAGTATGCGCAGGCGTATACGGCATACTTTGATGCACATAAAAGTAGCGACGATGTGATGATGAATCCCTTCCCACGTATCACACTCATCCCTGGACTCGGCATGGTGACAGCGGGGGCTGATGCGCAGGGTGCGGATGTGAGCAACCAGCTCTACCAGCGTGCCATTGCCGTGATTGGTGGCAGCATGGCGGTAGGCACCTACACGAGTCTGAGTGCCGCAGAGGCCTTTGCCATCGAGTACTGGCCACTTGAACAGTACAAACTCAAACTCAAACCAGCCCAACGCGAACTCGCCGGCAAAGTGGCCATCGTCACCGGTGCTGCCAGCGGTATTGGGCGGGCCACGGCACGGCGACTCGCGGCAGATGGGGCGCACATTGCGATTTTTGATATTAATCTGGCTGGTGCCGAGACGGTCGCCAAAGAGCTGAATGACACCTACAAGATGCGTCGGGCCATTGCCGTGCACTGCGATGTCACCAACGAGCAGGCGGTGATTGCGGCCATGCAACAGGTCATTTTGGCTTTTGGTGGCGTGGATATCGTGGTCAACAACGCCGGATTCGCCATCGCCAAACCTGTGACCGAGACGACCAGTGACGATTGGGATCGCATGCTTAGCGTGTTGGGCAAGGGCTACTTCCTCATCTCGCGCGAGGCGTTCAAGATTTGGCAACAACAAAAAGTCGGTGGCTCGTTGATTGTCATCGCCAGCAAAAATAGTGTCATGGCCAGCAAGGGGAACGTGGCGTATAGCGCCGCCAAAGCTGCCGAATTGCACATGGCGCGCTGTCTAGCCGAAGAGGGTGGCGCGCTGGGGATCCGCGTCAACACGGTGCTCCCCGATGCCGTCCTCGAGGGGAGTGGGATTTGGGACGCGGGATGGCGTGCGGCCCGGGCTGCTGGGTATGGCATCAAGCCCGAAGAGTTGGAAGATTTTTACAAGGCACGCACCGTCCTCAAAATCAACGTGCGTCCCGAGGATATCGCCGAGGCTGTCAGTTTTTTTGCGGGACCACGGGCGAGTCGCACCACGGGTGGCTTGTTGACGGTGGATGGTGGTGTGGCAGCAGCATATGCACGCTAGGGAGGGCACAATGCGCATTGGAATTGTAGGATGTGGTGGCATCGGACGGACGCACATGAATGCCTGGCTAGCTGCTGGGCATCGCCCCGTGGCCGTCTGCGATAGTGTGGCATCGTTGGCACAAACGCTGGCAGCACAGAGTGATGCCGCCGTCTATCACGACGCCGCAACGATGTACCGCGAGGCAAAACTCGACATCGTGAGCATCTGTACACCACCGGCGTTGCATGCGTCACTGAGTATTGCGGCGCTCCAGCATGGCATTCATGTGCTCTGTGAAAAACCCCTCGCCATTACAACTGATGAATGCCATGCCATGATTGCGGCTGCTCAGCAGGCCGAACGCATCCTGAGTGTGGGCTTTTGTCATCGCTTCCAACCACACATCGAAGTCATGAAAGCGCAGATTGCCGCTGGGTTGATTGGCGATGTCATCATGTTCCGCAATCGCTTTATTGGGCATATGCCCAACCCCGAACAGCGTTGGTTCAGTGATCCGGCACTGGCCGGTGGTGGGGTGATGGTCGATACATGTGTACATTCGGTCGATTTATTCCGCCATCTCATCGGCGATGTGGCACAAGTACAGGCGAGTGCGGTCACCCGTACCACGGCACTCGGGCCGGCATTGCGCGTTGAGGATACCGCGGTGATTACGCTGGTCAGCGAGACAGGGGTCATCGGCGTCATCGAAGCAAGTTGGCGCACCCCTCCCGGGGAGTGGGTGGTGACCATTAATGGCACCGCTGGGCACCTAAGCATGGATTACGCTACAATGCAGTTGACGCATCATGATGCGCAAGGCAACAGCGTCGTGCTGGATGTCCCCGATGACGATCGCTTCACACGGGAAGTCGCGCATATGGTGGATTGTGTGACCGGGCAGGCAACGCCACGCGTCACGATGCACGATGGGCTGGCCGCATGTGACATCCTGCAACGAGCCGCCCGCAGTGCCAACAACAAGGAATCACGGTAATGCGCAAACAGGTGCTCATGCTTATCCTCTGGGCGTGTGGTCTCGTGGCATGTCAGTCGGTGCTACCGACAAGTACCACCGAGCAGAGTGCCGCATACCCTGCGGCAATCACGCCGACGGTTGATGGGGCATACCCCGAAGCAATTCCGCTTGTGCCAACGGTCGACAACGGCAGTATGCCCGAGTCACCAACAGCCGTCAATGAGGATAGTGGTGCGCCTGCAACACAGCCCCAGAATCCAGTGACGGTCTATCCGCTAATACCGCTCAGCAACGGCGAAGATATTAGCCAGCCGGGAAACTATACCGTACAAATCACGCCACTTGACACGCCGTACATGGTACGCGCCAAGACGGACACGAATCAGGTGGATGTGGTGCTGGCAGGATTATACGTGAGTGATTTGGGCAACCCGATGTGTAATACGCTGGTCAAAGATCGCCTCGATTTGCTGACCAATAATCCGGCAGCAACCTTTACCATGCGCGTCTACGGTACCGATGTGATGCATCCGGGAGCGGTGGTTGCGACTGTTATCCGACACGATAACATTGATATTGGACTTGATCTCGTAGCATCGGGATATGCGATTTTGGTTGATTTCCAGTTCGATGGTTTTGAAACATACAAACTGCTCCGTGACACCGCCCAAGTCAACGGACAGGGCATGTGGAGTCCGTCCGATTGTCAGTTCTCGCCGTTGTTTTTACAGGGGCAGAACGCCTAAAAACTACGGACGGCGCAGGATGATGAGTTTGACCCACAGCTGGAGCAGTTGCACGAACGTACGCCAAATCCGCGGGAAATTGAAGAATTGGCTTTGACCGTAGGTGCGGTGGTAGTGGTGTACCGGCACTTCTGCAAAGACTTTGCCGGCGTCTTGCAACTTTTTCACCAATTCCAGACAAATCGTGCCACTGTCTGATTCCAAGGTGATGTCGCGCATGGCAGCCCGACGAATCAGGCGGAAGTCACAGTCGACGTCGCGCAACTTGAAGCCGAACATCAACTTGACGGTGTGATGGTAGATGCGCCCGATGATTTTGCGATGCAGGGGGTCGCTACGGTCGATTTTGTAGCCGTTGACGACATCGATACCGTCGTGCATGGCCGCCAACAACAGCGTCACCTCGCGGGGGTCGTATTGGGCATCACCATCCGTATAAAAGATGAAATCTTTGGTGCAGTCGGCAAATCCAGCCCGCAATGCGCCACCGTATCCCAGTGGCTCAGCATGGGCTTGGTAGCGGAAGTGGTCGTACTGCTCGGCAAGTTCTTTGAGGACTTGGACGGTGTAATCGGTGCTGCCGTTTTCTATGACAATCACTTCGTAGTCATCGCTCACTTCGGCGAGGGTTTGCAGAGTGGTCACCACCAAACTGCCGATGGTACCACCGTCGTTATAAGCCGGGAAAAACGCCGAAATGCGCGGGCGATTGCTTGTCATAGCACATCAACTCCATGTCCGTGAGCGGATTTATTTGATGGTAGTATACACGTAAACGACCATACATGGCACATATTCAATGCAGTATGGTATCATAGCCGTATTCGCACGCATGCGGGAAATCCTATGACCATTGATATTGCGACGCTACTCCGAAGTGATTTAGCCACATTTGCGCCATATACCCCAATTGTCCCACTTGATGTCCTTGCACAACAACTCGGTATTGCGCGGGATGCATTAGTCAAACTCGACGCCAACGAGAATCCATATGGGCCTACTGCAGCGACACGTGCCGCCCTGGCACAACTATCGAGCGCCGATGGGGCGCGTGATATGGTGGCGATTTATCCAGATCCCGATAATACGGAATTAACACATGCCATTGCAGCACACCTCGGTCAAGCCCCCGAACGCATTCTATGTGGTAATGGCTCGGACGAAGTGATTGACCTGCTCTTGCGCGCCACCATTACACCGGGGGCAGCAGTCATCGATGCGTCGCCCACGTTTGGCATGTACGCCTATGGCACGAATTTGTGTCAGGGGCGGGTAATTGATGTGCCACGCGATGCCAACTTTGATTTGGATGTGGACGCCATCCGTGCCGCAGTGCAACTGCATCAGGCCAAGATAATCTTTCTGGCGGCACCCAATAATCCGACAGGCAATCCACTACAGCGGGCTGAATTGCTGGCACTGCTGGAGTTGCCCCTGATTGTGGTGGCCGATGAAGCCTACGCCGAATTCAGCGGGACGAGCTTTCTCGATGCCATCGACAATCACCCCAACCTGGTCGTCTTGCGCACGTTTAGCAAATGGGCGGGCCTCGCCGGACTGCGGGTCGGGTATGGTGTGATGCACGAAACACTGGCCGCGCAAATCCGTAAAATCAAGCAACCGTACACCGTCAATGTGGCAGCCCAAGTCGCTGCTACCGCGGCGATTCGTGATTTCGCCACAATGCAACCGGTGATTCATCAACTCAACCATGACCGTGATGCATTGGTACAAGCTCTCACCAGTATGGGATGCTACGTCTACCCGAGTGTGGCGAATTTCGTCTTGGTGCGCACCCCCAAGCCGGCGCAGCAGGTACGTGATACGTTGCGCAAACACGGTATCCTGATACGCTACTTCCCCAAACCACGCCTCAGCGACGCGATTCGCGTCAGTGTGGGGACGCCGAGCCAACACGAACGCTTACTCGAGGTATTGGCAGACACCTTTCGTTCATAACACCACTGTGTGGAGGAGTACCCATGGCACACGAGGATTTGCGCACACTGCGGAATTTTGCAACCGAGCTGGCCTGGAATGCGGGGCGTGTCACATTACGCCACTTCCAGACAGATATAGTGGCAGAAATAAAATCTGATAATTCGCCAGTGACCATTGCCGACCGTGAATCCGAGCGTTTGATGCGCCAAATGATTGAGGCGCGCTACCCGCACCATAGTATTTTGGGCGAAGAAGAAGGCGAAACGCGGCCTGGTGCATCCTTTCGTTGGATTCTCGATCCCATTGATGGCACCAAGTCGTTTGTCGCAGGTGTGCCCATGTATGCCGTACTGGTGGGGCTCGAACGCGACGGCATCCCCGTCGTTGGTGCAGTGGCGATTCCTCCACTGGGAGAAATGCTGAGTGCTGCTCAGGGTGAAGGCTGCCTGTGGAATGGTCGGGTGGCGCGTGTTAGTCAGACTGCTCGTCTCAGCGATGCTGTGCTTTCGACCACCGATGTCATGCATATGACCGAATACGGTCGCGGCGACGCGTTTGCGCGCCTCAGTGGTCGTGCGCGCATGGTACGCGGGTGGGGTGATGCCTACGGGCACATCCTGGTAGCCACTGGGCGCATTGATGTGATGTTGGATGCCGTCATGAGTCCATGGGATTGTGCGGCACTCGTGCCTGTACTCCAAGAAGCCGGTGGCACATTTACTGATTGGCAAGGGACGCCGACCATTTATGGCGGTGGAGCAGTTTCAACCAACGGGGCATTGTTTGACGAAGTAATGCAGACAATTCGCGGGTAATTAATGCCCAAAGGAGTGGACCAATGCGCGTTGTAGCACTCATCATGGCAGGTGGCGAAGGGGCACGCTTGAGCGTTTTGTCTGAGAAGCGCGCCAAGCCTTCTGTGCCGTTTGCGGGTAAATTTCGCATTATCGACTTTCCCCTCTCCAACTGTGTCAATTCGGGTATTTTCGATGTGGCCGTGCTGACCCAGTACCAACCACACTCGCTCAATTCGCATATCGGCAACGGCAAACCGTGGGACCTCGACCGCAGCCACGGTGGCGTACAACTCTTGCAGCCATACCAGGGGCGCAACGAAGAAGGCTGGTATCAGGGGACGTCCGATGCGGTGTTGCAGAACATCAATTACATCCGCGAACGGCGCGCCGATCTGGTGGTCATTTTGTCGGGTGATCACATCTACAAAATGGACTATGCACCGATGATTGCCTTCCACCAGCAACATGGTGCCGACCTGACTGTGGGTGTCATGCATGTCCCGTTGGAAGAGACAGATCGCTTTGGCATTATGACAACCAATCCCGATATGCGCGTCGTAGAATTCACCGAAAAACCAAAAAAACGTGACAAAGGGACGCTGGCGAGCATGGGCATTTATGTCTTTAATGCGGATGCACTCATCAAAGGGTTGACCACTCAAGACAACGGTGTGGCGCGCACCGATTTCGGTAAACACGTCATCCCATCAATGGTGGCCAATGAGCGCGTCTTTGCCTATCCATTCTCCGGGTATTGGGTGGATGTCGGCACAATCGACTCATATTGGCGCACGAGCATGGAGTTGCTCGATCCGAGCAATTCGTTGAATTTATACGATCCGGCATGGATCGTGCATACCCGCAGCGAAGAGCGCCCACCTGCCAAAATCGGACCACAAGCCGTTGTCAGCCAAAGCATGATTTGCAACGGATGTACGGTGCATGGTACGGTAGAGCGCTCCGTACTCTCGCCAGGAGTATATGTGGCACCCGGTGCAGTGATCCGCGATAGCGTGGTCATGACCGATACCTGGATTGGACCGGGGACGGTGCTCGACAAAGTCATCGTCGACAAACAAGTGGTGATTGGCGCAAATGCGGTGATCGGCTACGGTGATGACCTTGATACACCCAACACCAAACAGCCAGACAAGGTCAACACGGGGATTTCGATTATCGGCAAAAACGCCCGCATTCCTGACCGCTGTCGTATCGGACGCAACGTGGTCATTGGTGCTGATAGATTGGAACCCGACTTCTCAACACTAGATGTGGTATCAGGAATGACCATCTAACACACACAGACACGACTAGCCCACCGTACCGAAAAATCGGTACGGTGGGCTGATTTTCTAAAACAGGTCACTGATGCGCCGTGCCAACTGCGTGAACCACGCATTGGTGCCGTAGTTTTCGACGAAGTGGTGCAACGCGGCATCAGGTCCCGGGTCGTTGCCACCCGATTCTTGCAACATGTACCAACGATGCTCCATGACCCAACGATACAGGTCGGCTTCGGTGCGGCCCGGAAAGTGCCGCAGCGTGTCGTGTTGACGAATACAGTGCACCAACGGCATATAGACCGTGTCGTACCAACCGACCACAGCTTCGTCGCTGTCGATGGGGCGGTGTAATTCTTTGCCCATGAAATAGCGATGACCGTTGATGTGCCGTACGAGCTCTAAATACCCACCTTGCTCACTGAATTCGATGCGCTGCTGTGGGCGGAGTTGGTGCAATTTGGTCCACTCCAAAAAGTCAGCGTATTCTTCTTTGATGAGTAAATCGTCACTCGTAAGTGATGCATCCACTGGCACATCGGTAATGAGCTCGTCGACATTGGCATCAATGTCACGTTGGCCTTGTTGGCGCGCCACCGACACACGGTGATTGCCATCACGCACAAAGTAGACATCGCCGATTTTGTAGAGATCGACCGGTGGAAGATCAATGTAGAGCTGATTGGCACGGTCGATATTCATCCAGCGCTCGCGCACATGGTCACTACGCGGCAAAAAGTGACGGTCGAAATCTGCGTAACGCCCCTCGCTCCCAATGATTTTGTCGAGTGGGACGGTCATGAGACCGAGGTGACGTTGTCCACGTATCTGGAGACGATGACGCACTTCCTCAAGACCAAGGAGTTCGTGGGGGGAACGGCTGAGGGCATCGCGCAAGGCTGCGAGCCATTCGCGCCGACGGGCATCTTCGAAGTGGGCCCGAGTGATGTTGTGCAAAAACGAGTTGTTACCGGTTGGTTGTTGGTCTGACATTATCCATTGCTCCATCTGTACGATGGCGTCATTGCCTTTGTGAAATCAATAACAATATACCAGAATTCGCCAGTGCTGCGCCGTAGTATCTGCATGAAATATTGCTCACAGCCTAGAGTTCGAGGGTCATATGCCGATAGCCCGCCGTATTCAGAATCAACGTACCGTTGTAGTGGGATTCGGTCGCAATACCAAACGAATAGCTCCGATGGACATGGCCATGAATCCAATAGCGCGGACGAAACCAGCGTTGCAAGGCATGGAAGGCCTTCACCCCACGATGAGGGCGATCATCAGCGTCATGGATACCAGCGAGAGGGGCATGGGTGAGCATGACATCGAGGCGGCGCCGTGTACGCAGTTGTGCCCACCTGATTTTGTTGGCGAGTGCCAGCGTACGCACGCTCATTTGCCACTCGGTATACTGTGGACCGCGACTGGTGTTGTAGCGCAACGATCCCCCAAGCCCGGCGATGAGTGCACCGTCGTGCATCACCACTTGGTCATCGAGGCAGACACACCCACGCGGAGCGGTGAGCACTTCACCACTGCCGGTCAGTTCATCGTGGTCGTGGTTGCCCATCACATAAAAGCAAGGCACGTTGAGCATCGTCATGACAAATTCGAGGTAGTAGTAGGGTAAATCACCACAGCCAAAGACGACCGATACATCGGGGAATCGTTCTTTTACTTGTAGGCTGTAGACCAATGGCACCACTTCGTCGCTGACAGTGAGGACCCGCATTGGTCACTCCATTCTAATCATCGTCACTGATGTCAATCGCCTGGAGACACGGGATTTCGATGGTAAATGTGGTACCAACTCCCACCGTTGATGTCACACCGACAGTCCCGCCATGGGCATCAACGATGTATTTGACGATAGCGAGCCCGAGCCCGGCGCCACCACCAGTAATAGCACGGGTACGCGAGCGATCCACACGATAAAAGCGTTCAAAGAGGTGGGGGATGTCTTCGGCCTTGATACCAACACCCGTATCAGTCACTGTGATGCGGGCATTGTCTTGGGCACGACTGAGTTCGCAGGTCACCGTCCCACCGTCGTTGGTATGTTGAAGGGCATTGGTACAGATATTGAGAATGGCTTGTTTGAGGCGATCGCGGTCAGCATTGGCCATCACGGCAGCACTCACAGAAAGTTTGAGCGCTGTTGCACCGGCGAGTGGGCGCAACTCGCGCGTGATTTCGAGCAACAGGGTGGCCACATCGACGACTTCGAAGCGCATACCAGCGGCGGCTTCGTTGCGTGCCAACATCAGTAGGTCGTTGACGAGGCGGATGAGGCGTTCGGATTCGCGTTGCATGTCGACCAACGACTCATTGAGGAGTTCGGGGTCACGCATGGCGCCACGTTGCAGGATTTCGATGTTGCCCTTCATGGCAGCGAGTGGCGTGCGTAACTCGTGCGACGCATCGGCCAGAAAGCGCCGCTGTGTTTCGAAGAGTTCTTCGATGCGGCCAAGCAGGTCATTGACGGTCACCGTCAAAAGTTGTAGCTCATCCTGGACTTGTGGTACGGGCACACGCCGGCGCAAATCGGTGGCACTGACAATGCTTTGGGCGGTACGCGCGATGACATCGATAGGGCGAAAGGCGGCGTGCGTCAGCCATGCGCCGCCTTGGGCGGCTGCAACGAGTACGGCCACACCACCAAAGGCCAGGGCATAGAGGAAGACGCGCAAGGCACGTTCGGTTTCGTCGATGGGACGCACCAACTGCAACACGCCGCCGACCTGGGCGGTCCCCGTGAGGGGATTAGTGAAAATCAGCGGCACGATGAGCACGCGCAAACGTGCCACACCGATGTCCATGGTAAAGCGTTGTACTTCACCGTTGATAGCAGTACGAATGGTATCGGAATCGAGCAATAAAAGACGTGCCAGATTGGGTTGGCGCAACAAATTGACGGAGCGCGAGCTCAGACGGCCAGACGTATCATAGGCAATTGCCAGCAGGTTGCTGGTTGCAAAGCTATTGACCGCATCAGGCATCGTGAGTACGAGACCACCACCTTCGCGGATTTGTGGCTCGATGTTGGCTTTACTAAAGCTTTCCTGGACGACTTGTGCGCCAAGATCAAGCTCGTTGTCAATACTAGTGAGGAGTGCACGTTGCACCACATAGTACAACCCGACATCGAGTGCGGTCAGTGCGACAGCAAACAATCCCACATATGCCAGTGTAAGACGGAGACGAATCGACACACGGGATTCCCCATTGCCACGGCGCAGTACGGCGATTTACTGATTGGCAACCACAAAGCCGGCAGCCACCCAGCCTTCACTCCCTGCGGCATCGCGGACATTACGCCAGACTACGTCATCGACAGTTTTGTTGGCGCCGATGACTGTCAAAACCGTTCCTTCGGGGAGGGTTTTGATGACTTCTGCAGTGCGACTGGGCTCTTTGCGTAGGAACAACCCAGAGTTGGCCGTCCCACTGACTTTGACTTGTTCACCGGCAGCCACCGTCATCGTGGGAAACAGCGTGGCCTGCGGTGTCGTCTCAGTGAGTGCTGTATCTGTGGATTCAGCACTGCTACTTGCGCCATTCGAAATCAACGCCCAATTCACAAAAATAAAGAAGAGCAGGACCAGCGCCAAAGCGAGGCGCCAGCCACCCATCAGAAAGACGGCACTCCAAGTGCTCGTACGACTTAACGGCGTACGTTGCGTGGTGCGGCGGTGATCCTCGTGCGGCGGACGCACTCGTTCATTCACAGCAGTCCGTGGATCATTCTGCGCGGTGTATCCCGGACGATCATTGGGATTTGGATTGCTCATGACGTCCTCCAAAACGCCAACCAACACAATGGTAGCAAAGTTTTATCACAATACGATGAGAATACCGTGGTGCCAACAGTATACCCTGAAAATAGCGTACGACGTATCAATTTATTCACTGCGAATGCGTGACCGCCAATAATCGAGTAATTCATCGATGATTTGTGGCATGGTAATACGTGGCTGCCAGCCGGTTACGGCCACAAGGCGACTGTTGTCTCCACGCAAAATGGGCTCATCGACAGGGCGCAGGCGGGCGGGATCGACACGCACCTCAACAGGGACATGACCTTTGGCAATGACCATATCTACGATATCGCCGATACGAATGGCCTGCCCCGAACACATGTTGTAGACGTTGCCACCTGGTGCGTGTTGGATGAGTGCCCACAATGCACGTGCCACATCATCGACATGGGTGTAATCACGCCGCGGTTCAACGTTACCGACAAGAATGACGGGGGCTTGGCGCCCGACTTCGATGAGTGCCATCTGCCGACAAAATGTTTGGATGGCGGTACGGTCACCTTGGCGCGGCCCCACGTGATTGAACGAACGTGTCACCACCGTGTGGATGCCATAGCTGTCGAAATACTGCAAACCAAGGAGTTCTTGGGCCACTTTGCTAATTCCGTACGGCGAAGCCGGGCGCATGGGATGACTCTCTTGGATGGGGACGTTTTCGGGTGATACGACGCCGTACTGGGCACTGGATCCCGCAATGTGCACCCGGGCCTGTGGGGCGTGACGGCGCACCGCTTCAAGCAAATGAACGGTACCTTCCACGTTGGCGCGCATTGTGGCGACCGGCGCCCCCCACGAGGCTGCCGGGTAGCTTTGTGCGGCGAGATGGAAGACGAACTCGGGGGCAAATTGTGCCACCGCATCGGTGACCGCATACGCATCCTCGATGTCGCCTTCGTAGAATGTCACCTGTGATTCGATGCGTGATAGTGCACGCATATCACTGCGCCAGCGTTTAAAAATAGCGAGCTCAACGCCCGGTTGTGCGACCAGATATTCGGCAAGACTACTCCCGACAGGACCAGTTGCTCCCGTAATGAGTACACGCGGCATTGTTGCTCCTCCCACAGGTGTGTGATTTCGTTGCCTTCATCATACCAACTAACAGTGAACAATGGGCAGAAGGTTCATCTTTCACCTCCGTGGATGTTATAATGCAAGTCAAGCGATAGATACCATTGGTTAGGAAGTATATCCATGAAGTACATAGCCACCATCGGTCTCGAAGTACACGCACAGATACGCACCACCTCCAAAATGTTTTGTGGGTGTCGCACTGATGCGAGTCAAGCGGCCCCCAACACCAACGTCTGTCCGGTATGTTTGGGATTGCCCGGTGCGTTGCCGGTCCCCAATCGCCAAGCCATCGAGATGGCAGCAATGACCGGGCTGGCACTGCATTCAACGATTACACGCGACAGTGTGATTAGCCGCAAGAACTATTTCTATCCCGATTTACCATCGTCGTATCAGCGCAGTCAGTACGATGACCCGCTGTGTGTTGGTGGATTTGTCGAATTCCCGACGGCACATGGGATGCGGCGCATCGAATTGACGCGTATTCACATCGAAGAAGACACCGGCAAGTTGACGCATATGCCGGATGGGAGCTCGCTGATTGACTACAATCGTGCGGGTGTACCACTGATGGAAATCGTCTCCGAGCCAGTAATTGCGAGTGCCGAAGAAGCGCGACTCTACTTCCAGACGTTACATCAACTTCTCAGTTGGATTGGCGTCAATAGCGGCAATCTCGAAGAAGGTGCCTTGCGCTGTGATGCCAACGTGTCGGTACGCCCCGAAGGCCAGAAAGAATTCGGCTCCAAAGTCGAAATCAAGAACGTCAACTCGTTCCGAAATGTAGAACGTGCCATCAACTACGAAATCGAGCGCCAAATCGACGTACTCACCAACGGTGGCAAAATCATCCAATCGACACGTGGCTGGAACGATGCTACCGGCAAGACGGTCGAGCAACGCACCAAGGAATTCGCGCACGACTACCGCTACTTCCCCGATCCTGACATCCCACCACTGCAGATGGAACAGGCGTATGTTGCGTCTATTCAAACGCGCCTGCCAGAATTACCCATCAACCGTTATCAACGATTCATGGAACAGTATGCACTGAGTGCCAAAGATGCAGAATCACTGACAATTACCCATCAAGTCGCTGACTTTTATGAAGCCACAGTGACGGCCACCGTTGCCGTGGGTGGGAGTGCCCGCGATGCATCGGTATGGATAATCGGCGAGTTCTTCCGCTTGCTCAACGACCGTGGCGAAAGCATCACCGATGCGAGTGCACGGATGACACCGCAGCACATTGCTGGCGTGATTGCGCTACTCAGCAAGGGCACGATTACCCGGGCTTCTGCCAAAGAAGTCTTTGAAGAGTGTTATAGCAACGGCACCATGCCCGATGCCGTGGTCGCAGCTCGCGGGCTGGCCGTCATCGGCGACAGCGATGCCTTGCTCACGATGGCACGTGATGCGGTAGCCGCCAATCCCAAGGCCGTGGCTGACTACAAGGCCGGCAAAGAAGCCTCAATCAAATTCTTGGTGGGGCAAATCATGAAAGTCTCACGCGGGCAGGCCAGTCCCCAAGCCGCCGAGGCTGCGTTGGTCACCGCACTCAACGAAGTCTAGGGCATGGAACAGATTGTACTTGGTCCGCTGCAATCTGCGCGTGGTGAAATCACCCTCCCCGGTTCGAAAAGCATTTCGAACCGGGTGCTGTTGCTTTCTGCACTTGCACACGGTACCACCCGCCTCAAAGGATTGCTCGACGCCGACGACACGCGCGTCATGCGCGCCGCACTACACAGTCTGGGCATCACACTCACTGCAGATGGCGCCGATTGGCTAATCAGTGGCGGGGACGGACGCTTTCCACAACGCCACGCCGACCTCTTCATGGGCAATGCAGGTACCGCCATCCGACCCTTGACGGCAGCGTTGGCCGTCCTGGGTGGTGACTATCGCCTGCATGGCGTGCCCCGCATGCACGAACGCCCCATTGGTGATCTGGTCGACGGCTTGCGCATGGTAGGGGCACAGATTGAGTATGAACAAACAGTCGGCTATCCACCGATTCGGGTAGGAAGTGGACATATTCATAGTACGGGGCCAATTGCCGTGCGCGGCGACGTATCGAGTCAATTCCTGACCGCCTTGCTGATGGCGTTGCCACTGGTCGCACGCACCCCCGTGACCATTGATGTCATCGGCGAATTGATTTCCAAGCCGTATGTCGATATCACGCTCAAGTTGATGCAGCGATTTGGCGTCACGGTCACCCATGACCGCTGGCAGCACTTTGCTATACCCGCCAACCCGGGTGCCCCCTACCAGAGCCCGGGTGCACTATGGGTTGAGGGTGATGCCTCGTCCGCATCGTACTTCTTGGCCGCAGGAGCCATTGCCGGGGGACCAGTGCGAGTCTACGGTGTAGGGCGCGACAGCATCCAAGGTGATGTGGCCTTTGTGGATGCGATTCGTCAGATGGGGGCGCAGGTCGACATGGGTGATAACTGGATGGAAGTGCGTGGAGTCACCCATGCCGATGGACGGTTACGTGGCATCACCATCGATTGTGTGGCGATTCCTGACGCTGCAATGACGTTGGCGGTGATGGCGTTGTTTGCCACGGGTGATACAACGTTGAAGGGCATTGGTAGCTGGCGCG